>JBGPWD010000127.1:0-2962 GCA_041492015.1 Nitrosopumilaceae archaeon | reverse complement strand
CCGTAAATTTTTTGCTAGTTGTTTAACTTCCTGATCAAATTTTTTTATGTTAATTTTTTGTGTAAATGATGCCTCAAGATACATTCCAAACAAACCCTTGATTACATTCTGATTAATTTTTTCAATATTACCACCTTTTTGAAATATAAAATTTGTAAAACCTGCTACAACTCCTTCATGGTCTCGCCCTACTACCGTTATCTCTACGGTTGTTTTGCTCATTCTGAATGTGTTGGTAAACCGTCTTTATTAATGCTTAAATACTCTTTTGAGATATCTGGTAGTGATAAATGCGTGGACGCTATAAACTTCCAATCCTGTAATGTATGAGCTATGAGAGATTGAGTTTTTTAATATTATACAAAACTGAGGAAAAATAATGGATAGATCAAGAAGTTTAGATAGGAATCGTAATAGAGGAAAAATTTATGATCACAATAATCCAGTAAGAATTTGTACAGTATGTTCAACACTTGGAGACTGGCATTGTTATGAATGTTCCAAAGATTTTTGTAGTTCTCATTTTACAAACCACAAAGAAATGCAACTTTGTGTGGCACATTAAATGCGGGAAGTGGGATTTGAACCCACGAACTCCTAAAAGACAGGGTCCTAAGCCCTGCGCCTTTGACCAGGCTTGGCAACTCCCGCATGCACCATGACTTTTAAGACAAATTTATCTATTGTTGATAAACAGATGGCAAAGATATTCGGAACAAACGGAATTAGGGGGATTTTTGGAGAAAATTTCACTTTAGATTTTGTGTCTGAAATAACATTATCTCTTGCGAATTATTTCAAAAAGGGACCAATTCTTATTGGATACGATGGAAGAGATTCTAGTATTATAATTTCAAAGATAGTATGTTCTTCTTTGAATTCAGCAGGACTTGATTGTGCAATTGCAGGATTAGTTCCTACACCATGTTTACAATTTGCTACAAAAAAGCTTGGTTACAATGGAGGTATGATGATAACAGCTTCTCATAATCCTCCTAAATACAACGGGATAAAACCAACGGCAAAAGATGGGGTGGAGATTTCAAGGACAGATGAACTAAAAGTAGAGGAAATTTATTTCAAAAAGAAATGGAAAATTAACCCAACGAAATTTGGCAAAACACAAAAAGAAGAAAAATCTGTCCAAACCTACCTAAATGGAATAAAAGAGCATATTGATATTAAAAAAATTAAGGCTAGAAAATTTAGAATAGTAATAGATTTGGGTAATGGAGCTCAAGCAATAACTGCACCAAGATTATGCCGTGAGCTTGGATGTGAAGTAATAACTATTAACGAAAAAATTGATGGATCGTTTCCTGGAAGGGGAGCTGAACCCACACCAGAAAATTTACAGGATCTTTCAAAAAAAGTAGTTAAAAACCACGCAGATCTTGGAATTGCGTTTGATGGAGATGGTGATAGAAGTATTTTTTGTGATAACAACGGAAAAATTCTAACAGGTGATAGATCGGCACTTCTTCTTTCTAAATTTATTCTGAAAAAGAACCCTAATTCGAAACTGATTACAACAATTAATTCTACCTCTGGAATCGAAGATATTGCAGAAAAGACAAACTCAAAAGTTATTAGAACAAAAGTGGGAAGTGTAGAAGTTTCGCGAAAAATGGTTATTACAAACGCAATAATTGGATTTGAAGAAAATGGTGGATTTATGTATGGAAAACACAATCAAGTAAGAGATGGTGCAATGACATTGGCATTAGCACTTGATTTACTAGCACATTCTAACAAAAATATGTCAGAGGAGATGGAACTTTTACCATCATCAATTACTACAAAAAGTAAAATCGAATGCTCAAAACAAGAAGCAAGAAAAATAATTCAGACATTGATGAAAGAAAACCAAAAAAAGGATACAACTGATGGCATAAAAATTATTTTTGATAAATCGAATTGGGTAATGGTTCGACCAAGTGGAACAGAACCAATAATAAGAATTTATGCAGAATCAGATTCTCAAGAAAAGCTTAATGATCTTTTTGTAAAATATATGTCAAAAATAAAATCAATTCTTGGCAGATAACACTTTTAAAACCAATTGGAAGCACCTTAGGGATGGAAATGATCCTAATGGGTGATACATGTGGCTAAGGCTTATTATGTAAAGTTCCAAGTACCTGAGGACTTGGTCAGTCCAATCTATGAGGCACTTAGAGTAGCTCACCAGAGTGGAAAGGTAAAGAAGGGTACAAACGAGGTTACAAAAGCAATTGAACGTGGAGTAAGCAAACTTGTTATAATCGCCGAAGACGTGGAACCTCCAGAAGTAGTGGCACACCTTCCAATACTTTGTGAGGAACATGGTGCAGCATACGCATTCGTTCCAAGCAAGCAGGATTTAGGTAAGGCTCTTGGAATAGACGTTACTTCTGCAGCTGCAGCAATTATTGATGCAGGAGATGCTCAACATATAGTTGATCAAATCATAGCATCACTTTCACAGATTAAAGGTGGGCAAGCTAGTAAATGAGTAGTGAAGGAGTTATTCCAGCAGAGGTTATTCAAATAGTAGGTAGAACAGGTATTGCGGGCGAAGTTATACAAGTTAGAGTAAAAATAATGGAAGGAAAAGACAAAGGAAGAATCTTGACACGAAATGTAAAAGGTTCAGTACGCATGTCTGACATTTTGATGTTACGCGAAACTGAACGTGAAGCTAGAAAAATAAAGTGATCATAAATTGAGTGTACTAGTGAAACCATGCAGTTTTTGTAATAGACCCGTAGCAAAAGGATCTGGAACAATGCTTGTTAAAAATGACGGAACTGTTTTCTGGTTTTGTTCGTCAAAGTGCAAAAAAAACATGCTTGTTTTAAAACGAGATCCAAGAAGACTAAAGTGGACTAACAAATACGTTAAAGGCGGAATAAAGGTCAAAAAATAAAATGTCTGAGCAATCGCTTTTTATTGTAAAGCCAGACGGAGTGGAACGAAAATT
>JBGPWD010000109.1:0-3264 GCA_041492015.1 Nitrosopumilaceae archaeon | reverse complement strand
CAAACCATACCAACGTGTGCTTGCCTTTCTTAATTCCAGCATGTGATAATAGGTATACAATCGTTGCAAAGGTTGAATCTCTAGGCCCTTTTGGGATTACTTTCCAACCATTTTTCTTGTATGTCTCAGCTAAGCCTTCTACCCAACCAAAGCCAATCACGTGGAAATGCAGAGAATCATAGAGATAGCCTGTGTCATGATTGGTCTTAAATGGATGAATGATTATGATCCCACCGTCAGTTTTTACTTCTTTTAGAATCTTAATGGCTTGTTTTCTTAGTTTTTCTATGGGTTGTGATAATATCCATAGAGGAGGGCTGACTACAATATGCTTTGCTTTCTTTTTTGATAGTTTCTCATATTTTTCTAATCTCTTGGCAGCATGATCAGCTTCCCTATACATCCACTTTAATTTACAACGAGAGCATGCGGGTCTATAACAAAACCTTTGTTTTCTACTCATAAAGTACTTGCCCCTAGCTTGTGGGTGATGTTTGTGACCTTCCAGATTTGTGCATCCCATGGAGTACCAGCTTTCACAAAATTCACGTGGTTCGTCTCTTCCAGGCAATTCATAACCCTTGTAATTTGTTGTAGACCAGTTAGGTGCTTGTTGCATTTCCTCAAAATGTTCTAAAAATGTTTTGAATACACTTCGCTTAGAGGCACTTCGCTTAGAGGCAGGTAGCGTAAATTTAATTCCTCCATGTTCTACGAAAATTATTTTTCTTTTATTATGACATTTTATGCAAACTGAAAATGGAATTTTAGTCCCTTGTTGATATTTTGTGTGATAGTCATGAATGCAAAACTTTTTCTTTAGGTTTGTAGTATCCACTAGGTAAGTCATATAAGTTCCAGACTGTTTGTGACGAGCTCGCTACTCCTCACAACAGAAATCTAGTTTAATTCCCACCACCTGATCCAATAGCTGCTGTATCCGTGCCAATACGTTCTTCAAAAATTAAAAATCTCTTGTCTTGTTGTCGGTAGCAACGTTTACAGAGATCTATGGTGTATTGACCAGATGAACCACCATCAAAGATCAACCTGTGTTTTTTTGGTAACTTGCAAAAACAGCGGAAGTTGGGTTGATTCAATTTTCCTTCCACTTCTTAATCAGCTCCAACAGGATCTGGTTGTAGGTTTGACCCTTTCTGCCTAAGGCATCTAGTTCAGCTTTCGTTTCCGGCTTTATAGGAAGATATTTGTACTTGTGTACTGTTTGTGTCATTGTATATGTTCTATACCATACTATACGTAATAAGGGGAGAACTATGTCTTCAGACACACAAAATGTGAATAAGGCAGAAAAAAAGGGGGAGAAACACTTCTATCCTAATGAAAGACTCACAGAATGGATTACTGAAAGGCTCGATTTGGAACGCAAAAGAACCGAGTTTGAATCAACCAAAAAGGCGGGGGAGAAATTATCAAAGAAATTGTACAAGGAAATTAAGGCTTCTGGTGCTAGAAAGACGGAGATTCTTGATGATATTATTTTTCAGTCTATGGCTAACTTGATCTACTTTTTTCAAGCAATTTATGAAAGCCCTCAACTAAACGAGTTATTTGAAAAAGATGTTATAGAATTGTTAGATCCTAGAAGAGTAAGGGAAGACATTAATCTTGTCAATGGTAGAATGAATAGTTCTGGTTTAGCCTTTCGTCAGAACAATTTTGCTAGACTTGTTTTGACAGCTTTAACAATACCTAATGCAAAAATGAAAAAGAAAGGACCGCTCACAGATTTTAGAATTGCACTTTTGTATCAGCTTCAAAGTATCATCAGAGATAAAGTTGAAGACATCTTAAGAAGAGATCATGGATGGTCAGGTCATATCACCCTAAAAGCTGGAGAGGAGTTTTACGATACACTACGATGGTTGGCATTAATTGCAGAGGCGGCTGCAGAAGAAGTAAAGGATGAGCATAATCGAGTAATTGATGTTCAACCTATGAAATTGACAAACTAGAACAAGCTTAGTCTTGTAGTTCTAGAATTAATTGCTCTTTTCACAGTTTTCAGCTACTTCCAACTTTTGTTTTAATTTTGCCAGATCTATCTTAACAGAAGACAATTCAACCTTTAGATCTTCCATAGTTGCATCAACCCTAGTAAAGTCTGAAACCGTTAAAGCTGGTTCAACTTCCAGATACGTCTTTAATCTATCCTTGGCATTTTGCCTGTAATATGTCAGCTTTATGCTTTTGTGACCCATCAATGCTTCTGCAAAGTCTGATTGGTGTGCATCTGTAACCTGAGTCTTAAACCAAGATCTAAAGGCATGGAAATGAATCATGTTTCTGCTGTTAGGATTCTTCATAGCAAGCTCTGGAACTGATTTAATTACTCTTTTTAACATCTGGTGCAAAGAACTTTTTGCACAATGAACGTTTTTGTGATGTCTTAAAGGATCAACTTTTTCGTTTGGAAGAAAAAGATATCCATCTTTGTTTGAGTTCTCCTTCCATCCCTGTGTCTTTCTAAGGTAGTCCTTTAGTGATTTTGCTGCCTCTGTAGTTATATGGGTAAATCGTTGTTCTCTTGTCTTGGTAGTTTCTGCTCTTATGCAAATCGAAGTGGGATTTGTATTAAAATCTATATCACTTGTTCGTAATTGTACTAGCTCCTCTATTCTTATGCCACTAGATATACACACCAAGATGGCAGTTTGTAACTTTGGAGGAGAGTTGTGTAATAATCTGACTAGAATTTCTTTTGTCAAACCCTCCTCATATGCTGGACTTTTCTTCGGAAGCCTGAATTTCTGCTTAATGTCCTCGTTGTAGATATGTAGATTTTGTGAATTCAAAAATTCCTTTGTTGCTATAACATAAAGACAGATTGTTCTGCTAGCGTATCCTTTCTTCTTGTAGTTAGATAAGAAGGAGTAAAACCTATCTAGAATTTCTATTGGATCCAGAGTTTTATTCTCAAACTGTATTAGCATCTGATTCAAGTCAAGGTTATTTTCTACTCTAAGAAATTCTTGGAATTTGTTTAACGCTGTCTTGTAGCAATCCATTGTATCAAAGCTTTTAGAATATCTGTACTTTTTTTCTAAAAAATACTTAATTTTATCATCTATACTTTGTAATTGCATGCTATGTATACAATATATACTAGGCATACTTAAATCTTCGTGTTAAGACAACTTTAGAATAGAATTAAGCCAAATTATACCAATACAATTTTAACAAAGTGAGTCAGTGCAATTTTGTTGTCAGAGCCAAACTATGCTGGAAATATTATAATTTCAT
>JBGPWD010000030.1:0-7438 GCA_041492015.1 Nitrosopumilaceae archaeon | reverse complement strand
TCTCAGATAAACCAGAAAAGCTGCTCTCATTATATTTTTGAGGCCCAATACCATCAAGATAGTATTTTATGCTATCAACATCTTCTCCTATAATTTTTGGTTCAATTTTGAATGTATTGTTAATAAAATCAGGTATACCAAATTGTATTTGTGGACCCTTTTCATCTGGAAGAATGGTAGAAAATTTTGTAGATATTGTGATGGGCTCAGCCAGAGATTGACCACCAAACAAAGTTGAATGCATTAAGATAGAATATGTCCCAGTCTGATTTATTGGGGCATATAATACTGTTGATGTCGCATCTTTGTTTTTTATTGGATAGAAACCTCCGCCTTCACTAAATGGTGTACTAGTACCAAGCCAATCACCTGTTGGCCAACCCTGAAATTGACCAAGCACCCCTGCTGGAACATTTGTTTGTACAATTCTTCCTTGAGGATCTACTACAAAAATCGAAAGATTCGTGTCCTTATTTTCCCATGAAATGTTTAGTGAAACTGTATTTATTGTTCTGTCTTGAACATCGAAATAATATTGTCTCCAGTCACCTGCATTATACCTGTTAGCCATGTCAAATGCTCCACCTATGTAGCCGTTTCCATATAGAATATCACCATTCTTTGAACCTTTCAAAACTGTAGGCAAATCTTTTGGCTGAAGTTTCTTTAAAACTCCAAAGGAAACTGGAACATTTACTTCATGTAAATCACCTTTGAATGAAAGAAATCCTTGATAGACTCCTGGTTGAGAATCTAATGGAACAACAAGTGTTGCCATTACATGTACTGAGCTGTGTGGTGCAACTTGTATATCATTAGAGTTTAACCAGATATCGTTCCAATTTCCTTTTTTATAATAACTAGCAGAAATAGTATAATCCATCGATGTAGAATTTTTCTTTGTGTCCCCTTGCCAATAAGAATACCTTGTTGGAACAGGATACACACCAACTAGTGGAACATGTTTGATTTTTGAGTTTGGTTCTGAAACTCTTAATTCTTGAACTGTCCCCCATGACCCTCCTCGATTTACCATGGAAAGTTCGGTGTAGGTTTGCTTACCATCTTTATTTTTGTCATCCCAATCGTATAGATAAAGAGATGAAATCTTGATATCATCTGCGTACATCTTAGACGAGGCGTTCAGAAATTCTGAAAATGGAAAGTTGAGGTTAAGGACCATCAATGACGCATCCTCCGGAATAGGCTTTGATTTTTGGAAGAAAGAAAGTAAATCAAGGCGGTCTTTTACATTTTCAAGAGGCAAATAATTTGGTCTAAAGACGCTGGATTTATTCAAGAGCGGATCTTTTAGATTAACTACCGTAGTATCATCGTATTGTGATTTTTTGATTAGTTCAAGAGTTTTTGGTGTGATTTTAATTTCAAGTGTTTTGTCTGTTGGATTTTCAATAGTAAAGGTTGCAGAAGTTCTTTCACCAGGGAGTAACCTACCTCCAAACCATGAAGTTTCTGGAAATGATTTATTGTTTAATTGAAATCTTTCTAAACCAAATGAAGATGAGTTTAACGCTTTAATGGGAACATCTAAGATCTTTTTTACGTTAGAGTATGATGCATCGTTATAGACAATAAATATTTCATCTTTTCCTTTAACAAAATTTATTGCGTTTGTTACATTCACGAGTCCAGCTCCCTGTGTAAATGGATCATTTTCCAGATCAGTTGCAGTTGACATCAGGATGTTTTCTATTCTGAATGAATTGTATTGTTCACCTTTTTGTTTTAGACTTTCCATCAATACGGCAGCGGAACCAGCAACCAGTGGAGCTGCCATACTTGTTCCACCAAAAAGTGCAAATGGGCCTGTTGCATTTTTATTATATTTTGTAACACTGATTGGAGTAAAGCTGTATTCACCGATTCCCATCAAATCAGGTTTTGGATCACCTACTAAACCTGGACCCCTGCTTGAAAATCCTGCGACGTCGCCTGAAAAATAAGTGCTGTTTCCAAATCTTGGTTGATTCTTAAATGAACCAGAACCAATGTATACATTGTTTGTTACCGCTCCTACAGTAAGAGCGTATGGCGCTGCATCTGGTGTACCTAAAGTTCCATATCCATGCCCTGCATTTCCTGCACTACTCACAACAAGTATACCTGGATAGTTTTTGTTAAGAGAACCAGGTACTGCAAGTGCACTTAACAATAGCGATTGTATATCAAGTCCTGGTACGGATTGTAAAATTGGAAAGGTTGAGATCCCCCAACTATTTGATATGATGTCAACCCTAGGTTTTCCTTCAAAAATCCAAGTATTTTTTTCTTGGTTAAATCCCGCTGCCCACAACCAACCATACACTGCGTCTCCAAACCACAATGCCTTTATTGGAACAATTTCTGCCCCAGGTGCAACACCTCTTAGAGTAAATTTTGTAGTGTTGCCGTAAATATCATATTTTTCTGCTCCTTTTGATGTTATTGATGCAGCTGTTGAAGTTCCATGTCCTTGAAAATCATACATTATCCCAAAGTAATTCCCCTTTGAATCAAAGGGAGATAATAGTGTTCCATTTGTTGCCCCAATTTTTTTATCAATCATCGATGAGTTTCCCACAACTCCATAAACATCTAGTACTCGTGCACCAATAGTACCTGCACTATAATCTAATTTCCCATCGTTGTTTGAATCATATATAAGAAATTCTTTTCCGTTTCCCAGTGTAATTGGTGTTTCATCAGTAAAATCATAATCATAATTTGGGGTACTACCTAGAGATGTATCAAAGCGAGTAAAATCCTTCCAAGAATCAGACATATCAGATATTATAGTATCATACAAACCAGCAATTTTGGAATCAACTACAAGTACTGGAACCAGTTGCAAGCGCGAAGATTGACCTTGTAGGACACTTTCATAAATTACACCAAAGTGATATATCCCACTTTTTGAAATAATGAAATTTTTATTATTCTTTCCAATTTTATAGTCGTTTGATGATGTGCCCGTAAGAACAGGACCACCGCCCCCTTTTGGATACATTGAATTGAAGACTTGAATATCAGTACCTTTCCCGTTTTTGTTCAAGTTCAAAAATACTCCTTTAGGATTTACATAAACGTTAGCGGTAATATTTTTGGGAATTGTCGTTGTGTAGTTTTTTATAATTCCTTTATCATTTATGTTTGCAATGAAAGTTGCGTTTGTTAATACCAGACCCTGACCATCAGCATCAATCATAATTGGAATGTTATTTTTGTCACGTGCAAGAGAGTCTCGAATATCAGGATTTGAAAAATCTGTTCCTGTGTCCACGATTCCAATTGTTACCCCTCTTCCAGTATAGTTATATTTTTGATAAACATCTTCTGAACCGAGAATCTTTCCTATCCTAGATCCTTCATGAGTAACCATGTTTGTATTAGATTGACTTAGAGAATCAAACTCTAGAGGAAAATCTTCTATTACTGTATATCCTTTTAATTTAAGATTCAAGATATCGTTTTGAGAAAAAACTCCCACAGAAAAAAAACCATTTTTCGAGTTTATTTCGTAAATCAGGTTGTGTGCAGCTGATCTTACATCTGAGATAGAACCAGAGCCAAAGACTACATATCTTTTTACAGGATTTTCATATAATTCCGGCAAGAATGTAATAATACTAGACTTTTCTACAAAATCAAAGATCTGGTTTGGATGAGTAAGATCCACATCATAGAAAGAAAACGCAGGCTTTGCAACGGTAGAAAAAAGTAATGTGAAAATTAAAAAAAATGTTAATTCTTGAATGACAAAACTTTTCTTTGCCATTATTGTTATCTTCGCCTAGCGAGAATTGTTATCTGTAAAGCGATGATCACTGCTATTAATGCAACAACTGGCAAGAACAAAGAGTTGAATTGTCCTGAGGCTGCTTCAATATTTGAAACAGAATTAGACATGGAGGTGACACTTTTGTTTATGTTTTGGTTTGCTTCTGTAATAGATTTTTGACTAGTATCTAATACTTGTCCAAAACCCTCAACTTCTGATTTTAACTTATCTAGTTCTTTGGATGTAGAATCCAAAATAGAGTTTAGTTTTATTATTTGGTTTGATATTCCCTCAATGTTTTGTTTGAGTACAACTGTTGCTGCAGATCCATGAGATATACTTCCTTGATTAAAAGCCACTATATGAAATACATGTGTTCCCTCTTCCTTTGGCGTATAATCAACATAATAGATTCCCTGATGAAGCGATTGGAATGAATTGGAAAGGCTTACTACTGTACCATCAGGCAAGTGGACATGCGAAGTACCAAGAAGTTTTGAAGGAGAGCCTGCTACCAAAAGTCCATCACTTGTTACTTGAACAAATACTCTAATTGGTTGATTTACTGCAGCTGTTTGCGGTGCAAAAACGATTGTACTTAGCGTCCTCTGGATTGGAACTTCCACAAGAGCTGATGATTGGGCAAACTTTACATCTATTTTTTGTGACGCACCTTGTTCTTTACTGGATATTGCTTCAACGGAATATGTACCGTGTGCAAAATTTGTTGTGGCATTAGGCCATCGTATTAAAATATGATCAAAGTCACCATTGTTATCTGCTGTAATTTGATCAAATTTTGCAATCGTACCATCTGGAGCAAAAAGACGTATAATCAAGGGTTCATTTGGTAATGCTTTCCCATACACCAAAAGCGGTTGACCATCTGAATATACTTGTTTGTCAGTTACTATTTGTAATGCAAAGGCTTGTACCACAGATAAATTAGTAACCAGTATTAAAAAGAAGAAAAGTAAAGTTGTTGTTTTCAACCCATTCATGATGACGCTAACCCATAGATATTAGTTCTGTTAAATACGAACAATTCATTCATCTAAATTATAATCATTAAAGAATTGAACTTTTCTGCAAAATATTAAGAATTTTCTTTTTTTTAATCATGGTGATATCTATCAGGACTCATTGAATTGATAGCAACCATGGAAAAATTTGATTGTTCTTTTTTGACTATTGTAAGAGAAGCATTTCGAATAATCAATTCATATAAAGATTCGGGTTTTAGCTGTAATATTGTTGAGATCATTGCTTTGATTGGATCCATGTGAGTAACAAGCAAAATGTTCTCATTGTCATGTTTTTGGGAACAATAGTTAATCATATCGAGAACTCTTTTTTTCACATTAGAAAAAGTTTCAACTCCATATTTTTCAATTAGTGGGTTATCTTGATAGAATTTCAAAAAAATATTACCATGTTTTGCAAACATTTCTTCATATAACATACCTGAAAAGCTTCCCATCTCAATCTCTGTTAATCTGTGATCTATCTTGTACTGAAGATTTAGTTTATTAGATACTATTTTTGTTGTATGTAAAGCCCGTTCAATTGGACTTGAGTAAATTGCCGAAATTTTAAGAGGTTCTAGAAAGTTTGCTATTTTTTCTGCCTGTTGTAGTCCAAGATCTGTTAATGGGATGCCATCAGACCGTCCAGCAAGAACTCTTTCCACATTGTTTTTAGCTTGCGCATGGCGCAAAAAAATAATCAAGGACAATATTGTAGATGATATTGAATAGAGATAATAATAACATTACCAGAGCATGATTTTATGAAGATCGGAATCATAGGCGGAACAGGAGGAATGGGAAAGGGTTTTGCAATTCGTTGGTGTAAAAATCATGATATTTTAATTGGTTCAAGAGATGCTACAAAAGCAGCAGAAGCAGCTAATGAATATTCTAAAAATGTTTCTGAACTCTATGAATCAATCAAAGGTACAATAATAGGAAAAGACAACCTTTCTGTTGCAAAAGAAAGTGATGTATTAGTTTTATCAATTCCATATGAAAATATTGATTCTACTTGTTCTCAACTACTTTCAAATGTCAAAGATGATTGTGTTGTAATATCTCCCATTGTTCCATTGACCAAAACAGATGCAGGATTCGAATTCATCTCTTTTATAGAAAAAAAGCCATCTGCGTTTGAACTTGTGCAAAAACATATGAAAAATAAATCAAAGCTTGTTGCTGCATTTCATACCATATCAGAAAAAAAACTGATTGATCCAAAACTAATCTTGGATTCAGATATTTTTGTATGTGGAGATGACCAAAATTCTATAGATATAGTAAACGAATTGATTAAGGAAATAAAATCTCTAAGACCGGTTTTGCTTGGTCCAGGTTCTCTTTCTTACCTTGCTGAAATTGCAACACCCATTCTTTTGAATGCCATGATTAAAAACAAAATGAAAAACCCCGGCATAAAGATAGTTTAAGTAAGAAGTTCTACGATTATTCTTGGACTTGCATTATAGACGTAACAGGAATTGGTTTACTGCAATGGGCGTTTTGTTTATAGTTATGGCGACCATTATTATTATCAGAAATTTGCTTATTTGGGGTCCAGAATTTGTTGCTGATTTTTTCACATCTCCTGAGATTACCAATGAAAAGATATCTGTAGGCATGATTGGTATTGGAAGTTTTTTGATTATTTTAGGTATGAGGAAGAGAATAAATGAAAAAATCTGAATTTTTAAAGTCTCAGAAAATTTTGAGACTTGCCACAATAGATAGTAAAAAAAATCCACATATTGTACCCGTATGGTATGAATATAAAAACAATAAATTCTATGTGGGGACCAACACTAGAACAAAAAAGGCAAAAAACATTAAAAAGAATCCAAAGGTAAGCTTTTGTGTTGACGTAGGAGTAAGATCTCCAGATATCTTTGGTGTGATGGGTATTGGCAAAGCAAGACTAATTTTAGAAAGAAAACAAATTTCTTCTATTGCAAAAAGAATTTTGAAGAGATATTTTAAAAATCTGAATGAAAAAGCTGCTCAGGAATTATTAGATGATACGGACTGCATTATAGAAATATTACCTAGAAAAACAACTATTTGGAAATTTTAAGCCACAAACTCTTCAATTTTATCAAGAGCCTGTTCTAGTACATTAATTTCGGGTAAGAATACCATCCTAAAGTGACCACTGCCATATTTTGTTCCAAAACCAGAGCCGTGAACTGTAAGAACTCCTTTAGATTTTAAAAGATCAAGGACAAATTCTTTATCTGATTTGTATTTATTGTTCTCTATTTTTGGAAATGCGTAGAAAGCTCCCTTTGGATTTGAGCAGCTAAGGCCGTGCATCCCATTTAACCGTTTGATAACATAATCTCTTCGTTTTTTTAGCTCTGAAACAAATTTTGGTATATAGTCTTGTGGACCTCGGAGAGATTCTAAGGCAGCATATTGAACTGGTAGATTAGATGCAATCCTAACTCGAGCAAGCTTCGGGACGTTTTCACGAAGAAGATCAAGTTTCTTTGAGTTATTAAATGCAATATATCCAATTCTCCAACCAGACATTAGGTGTACTTTAGAAAATCCATTTAGTAATATTACAGGAGAATCACCACAAACTTTTCCAATGCCTACAAACTTTTCATCAAAAACTATTTGGTCGTAT
>JBGPWD010000020.1:0-8066 GCA_041492015.1 Nitrosopumilaceae archaeon | reverse complement strand
TCTCGATGTAAAAAGTCTGAGGTGGCAATTGTTTTTTAAATGTCTCATCAATGGCACCAGACATCATTAATGCAATTCCAATCGCTAACATGATCACGGATATTGATCTTTTCACAATTGGCTTCTTTTTTACTATCTTAGGAACAATGTTATCAGTAATAACCATCACAATGAAGATCAATAGGAAAATAGGAAATGAATCCAATAGAGTACTATCTCGAATTTACCTTAAAAATCTTGTTCATATTTCAGATATGCCAAATTTCAGTCTGAAAAAGGTCAAACGCTAGACCCTTGTCTATACCCACCCTATATTGATGGGATTGATAAGATTTGAACTGTGCATGGTTATGCAATTACATTCTAACCTGATAGATTGGTTTTTTCCCAGATAAAGAAAGTACAAGATTTTTGACACAAATCTCAGCCATTTCTTTTCGTGTCTCTACTGTTGAACTGCCACTGTGTGGCATTATTACAACATTTTCCATTTTTGCAAAAGGATGATTTGCTGATATTGGTTCTTTTGAAAAGACATCTAGTCCAGCTCCGCCAATCATCTTTTTCTTTAATGCAAAAACCAAATCCTTTTCATTAATTATTTTACCACGTGCGGTATTTACCAAAAACGAAGTCTTTTTCATCTTTTTAAATAGTTTCAAATTTACGATCTCATTTGTTTCCTTGGTGTGTGGTGCATGAATACTTATAACATCGCTTTTTCTAAACAATTCATCCAAGGTACAATATCTTACTCCAAGACTTTTCTCTTCTTTTGCAGAAAGTCTAGTCCTATTATGGTATAAAATATTCATCTCAAAACCTCTGGCTCTTTTAGCTACTGCCTTTCCAATTCTTCCCATCCCAAAAATTCCCATAGTCTTGCCATAAAGTTCAGTTCCCAAAAACTCGTCTGGCCCAAAGATTGCCTTCCACTTGTTTTTGCGAATTAACCTATCCCCCTCTACTATTCTTCTAAATACAGCAAGCAATAACGCCATGGTAAGGTCAGCAGTTGCCCGAGTCAATACTTCAGGAGTATAGGATACAACAATTCCCTTGGTATTAGCATACTTGACATCAACATGGTCATATCCAACACTATAGGTACTAATTGCCTTGAGTTTAGGTGCAGCATCAATCACATCTCTATCTATAGTATCATACGGATAACAAATCAGTCCGTCCTTGTCTTTTAATTTAGATATCAAAACATTTCTTGGAATGGGTATTTTTTCAGTATACACCTCAACATCATATCGTTTCTCTAGTTCTTTTATAGCAAAATTATGAAGATTTCTTGTGAGTAAAACTTTCAACTACTCTCCTCACAAAAAGACAGATTTTAAGCTTGATCCATTAAATAATAACTGTTTTTATTTATGATGAACATGATATAGATGCATGGAGATAATGGGAAGAGGTTTTCGGCAGATAATGCAGGAATCTCCAGGATATTTTCATATTTTCATGAAATATACTGGATACAAGTTATTTCATAAAAAAAGTCCAATCTACGGCTCTGCAGATATAATCAACGTCTGCAATTTGCACTGTACACACTGTTACTGGTGGCTAAACAGAAAAGAAAACGAGGAGCTAACAGTAGAGCAATGGAAAGAAATCATTGATAAAAAATTCAAGAAAAATCACATCTTCATTGTAACTCTAGTTGGTGGCGAACCAACAATGAGAATGGATGTCATAAAATTATTTGCAAAGGAATTTCCAAAGCGAGCTTGTGTGGTATCAAACGGCACTTTCCCGTTACAAAAAATCCCAGGTCTTTACTTTTACTGGATATCAATTGATGGCACACAACAAGTTCATGATAATATACGTGGACAAGGTACACATGAAAAATCAAAGAAAAACATCATGGATTATATCAAAAACAACGGAGAAAAGGCATGGAAGGACATTTGGATTTCCATGACAATAAACTCACAAAACTACAAGACAGTCAAAGATGTTATCGAAGAGTGGCAACCACATGTAAACAAAATAGGATTCCAGTTCCACACACCATTTGCAAAAGGTGATCCTCTCTGGCTTCCATTTGGTCCAGAAAGGACAAAGGTTGTAAACGATATCATTGCAATGAGAAACAAGTATCCTGATTATGTCATAAACCCAATAAATCAGCTAGAATTAATGAAGAAAAACTGGGGCGGCAAAGGAACTACGCCAGTTGACTGTCCCACATGGGCTATTCTATCAGTTGATCATATGGGAAGAGAAAAGAAGCCGTGTTGTATTGGAAGTGCAGAAAAAGGTTCAATGCAACCAATCTGTGAAGACTGTGGTCTTGGATGTTATTCTGTTCTTGTTGCCAACGGAATGAAAGGCTAAGTTTCCATGACAACTCATTTATAATAAATTGCTGTAATCATACCGACTTGAAAAAACACAAGGACGAGTTTGCAATTTGTGTCCAGTGTGCAAATCCAATAGAGAAATGTGTTTGTGTTTGTCCTTTTTGCGGAGAACGTGACAAGTGCGAGTGTGCACTTTTTGATGCAGCTACTGGCGGTTAGTCATACTATTAATATTTGATCAATGCCTAGGTTCAATATGGTTTCAATAGATCTAACATGGGTTATCGGCGGTCCACAAGGCGGAGGAGTAGAAACTGCTGCTAACATTTTTGCAGGTGCGTGTGCAGCATCTGGATTAAAAATATTTGGAAAACGTGAATATTATTCCAATATCAAAGGAGAACACAGCTATTTTGGCGTTAGAGTTTCAGATAAAACAATTCGCTCTAATGTAAACGGTATAACAATGCTTGCAGCGTTTGATGCAGAAACCATATTCAGACATGCCGATGATGTTTTCAGTGATGGTGCTATTGTTTACGAGTCTGACCTTGCACCAATCAAAGTGGATGAAGTTCCAACTCTGGATGATCCATTCAAGGAAAGACTGGTAAAATATCTGACATCAAAAAACAAGCCACTAACAATTCAGGGGATGCTTGATGCAGCTAAAGAAATGGGAGTCCAGCTTTATCCTGTCTCATTTAAGACGATTTTATCCAATTTGGCAGATGAGACGCAAAACCCAAAGCTTAGAGGCATGTTTAGAATGCTCAATGTTCTTGCTGTTTCTGCATCCCTTGGACTCTTGGGTCTTCCACCTGATACCTTACTCAAATCAGTAGAAAACATCTTTTCAAGAAAGCCACAGATTGCTGAGATGAACAAGCACGCAGCAAATTATGCGTATAACTTTGCTACAGCAAAATATGCAAAATACAAGTACCAACTATCACCAACTCCAAAAGAACCCGATACAATCATGGTACAGGGCTTTCAATCAACAGGTCTTGGAAAAATAGCAAGCGGTTGCAGATTCCAGTCGTATTATCCTATCACTCCAGCTTCTGACGAAAGTGTATTTTTAGAATCAAATGAAACTTTCGAAGTAGAAAACAACAGACCTGGTTCCACAATGGTTGTACAAACCGAAGATGAAATTTCTGCAATTGGAATGGTAATTGGTGCAGCACTTACTGGAACACGAGCTGCAACAAGTACATCAGGTCCGGGATTTTCTTTGATGGCAGAAGCTCTTGGCTGGGCTGGAATAAACGAAGTGCCAATTGTTGTAACACTATACCAAAGAAGTGGACCATCAACAGGTCTTCCAACAAGACACGGACAAGATGATCTACAGTTTGCAATTCATGCAGGTCATGGAGACTTTCCAAGAATTGTTTACGCATCAGGTGATATCGAAGAAGGATTTTACGACACTGCAAAATGTTTCAACTATGCAGAAAATTTTCAGCTCCCAGTTATTCATATGATGGACAAGTTCATTGCAAGTACAGTTGCTACTGTAAAAAGATTTGATCCAAAAAAAATTACTATTGAACGGGGCAAGCTTTTAGAAAAAATTGACACACAAAATTACAAGAGATTTGCTCCATCTCCTGACGGATTATCACCACGCTCAAGGTTAGGACTAGAAAATGGAATCTTTTGGAATACAGGAGATGAGAGCGACGAATATGGTCATATATCTGAAGATCCTGGAAACCGGATCACCATGATGGACAAGCGTGCCTCAAAGCTAGAGCTTGCTCTTAAGACAATACCAAAGGAAGACCAAGTTACAAACTTTGGAGTATCAGAGTTTTGTGTGGTAAGCTGGGGTTCTACCAAAGGACCAATCCTAGACGCAATTGAGATGTTAAAAAAAGAAGGACTCTCTGTTGGATTTGTTCAAATCAAACTATTACAGCCATTTCCAACTGATTACCTAAAGTCTTTGCTAAAGGGAACAAAAACAATTATCGATATAGAGGCAAACCAATCTGGCCAGCTTGGCTCGTTACTTAACGAACACTTGGACCACAAAGTGGATTATTACATTTTAAAATACACGGGAAGGTCAATGACTTGCACAGAAATTTATAATTCACTTAAAAAAATACTACAAAATAAGGCAGAAAAAAAACAGGTGTTAACATATGGAGTCTAACTTATCAGATTACAAGACAGAGGTCCACAATGACTGGTGCCCAGGTTGTGGAGACTTTGGTATAGTAAATGCAATACAAATGGCACTAGCTGAAATGGAAATTCCAAGACACAAGGCTGCACTCTTTTCAGGAATTGGTTGTTCTGGAAAGACGTCGCACTTTGTAAACGTCTATGGAATACATACATTGCATGGACGTGTCTTGACATTTGCACAGGGTGCCAAGCTTGCAAACCCAGAGATGACAATTGTTGCAGCAGGAGGAGATGGTGATGGATTAGGAATTGGTGCTGGACATTTTGTTGCAGCTGGAAGAAGAAATGTGGACATGACATACATTATTTTCAATAACGGGGTATATGGTTTGACAAAAGGGCAAGCTTCTCCAACTCTCAAGCTAGGATTGCAAACAAAATCACTTCCAGAACCCAACGTAAACCAAGCAGTAAATCCAATCGCACTTGCAGTTGCAAGTGGATTCACATTTGTTGCAAGAGGATATGCTTATGATGTCAGACAACTCAAGGACTTGATTATTGCTGCAGTAAAACACAGAGGACTGGCATTCTTAGATGTTCTACAGCCATGTCCTACTTACAATGATATCAACACTAGGGACTGGTTTGCAGGAATGGACAACATTGATGAGATGACAAAAAAACCAAGGCCAAGAATCTACAAGCTTGAAGACACACATTTTGATCCTGTAGTTCATATCGATTCACCAGAGGAAGAAAACGAAAAGCTAACACAAGCACTGATAAAATCAAATGAATGGGATATGAAAATTCCAACAGGAATTTTCTACAAAAACGAAATTGTTGACCCATACGACCAAAGGATTGCAGAAAGGGTTCCAAACTATCTTGAAAACCCGCCAGCTACTCAGCAAATCTCATCTAAGGGAAAATCAATTACTGATATTTCAAAGATATTGGATTCGCTCCAAGTTTAAAATCAAGATTTCATGTCAAATCTAGCCTACCAACACTCTTAGAAATTTTCTGTGTCATAAATTCAATCTCACCTTACTCTGACATAGGTCGCACATAGCAGCTACCACCGCCTCTTTTCATGTAGTATTGCTGATGGTATTCCTCCGCTTTGTAAAATGTCAATGCAGGTAAAATTTCAGTCACAATTTTATTTTTGAATCTTCCAGATCTTTCAAGAGCTTCTTTTGACTTTTTAGCAATCTCTTCTTGTTCTGGTGTGTGAAAGGAAATCATGGAACGATACTGCGATCCCATGTCTGGCCCTTGTCTATTCATTGTAGTTGGATCGTGAATAGACCAGAAAACATCTAAGAGTTTTTCATATGAGACCTCGCTTGGATCAAATTGTATTTGGATAGCCTCAGCATGTCCTGTTTTGTCTGTACATACGTCTTCGTATGTTGGGTTTTCTAGTCTTCCTCCAGTATATCCTACCATTGTGGATTTTACGCCTTTTATCTTTCTGAATGCTTCTTCTATGCCCCAGAAACAACCTGCGGCAAATGTTGCTAATTGCATATTATTATTCATGTTATCATTCGTGTTTCCTTCTATAATTACATTATTGTAAATTAATTCCAGATCTTTACCAATTCTCAAATGGCATCAAGAACGACCAGACAACTGTGATGCTAGCCAACAAGAACGAAATAAGTTATTAGCATGATACGCATGAGTGTCTTTTATCTTTGAATATATCCGAAGTAAACAAGGTATTCCGTAAAGCTATAATCAAAGGCTACTTTGAGCCAAGCCTTTTGAATCTTGATTTTAAAAAATCTAACATCAAGCATCCAACAATTCATGACGAAGGCCTTATGCAATCACACCTACTGCATCTTTTTTTTGACATTGATACAGGTGGGGACTATCCTGACGGTGATGAGTGGTTTATGGCAGAGTTTCTTTTCCCGTATAGCATAAAACTTCCAGACAACTTGAAGGGACCGGATTATTTCAGTACAATGTCAGTTGGAGAAGGAAAAAACTTTTGGCGTCATCGAGAACTGATCCGTTACAAATATGGTAAGTCAAAAAAATTAGAAGAGTCCCTTGATTTTTTGGAAAAAAAATACCGAGAACTAAATTCTCTTTTAGAACCACACGAAAAAGAAATCAAGTAAGCTTCCATTCGTTTTGTGAAAAAACGTATGTATGCTGAGAGTCCTCAGTGTGTAAATTCCATTTTCCCGTTGTTTCATCAAACTCATAAATTACATCTATGATGTTTTGCGGAATTTTTCTTGGGTCTAGCTGAAAAGGAAGAAGCTCCAAAACAAAATCTATCTTGTCTATTGCTGTGTTAAACCAGCTGTTTTCCAAAAGATCTACAATAAAAATTATGTTTGGACTGCCAAAAAAACGAATAAAAATCCGTAGCGTCCTTCCACTTCCTCTGCGTCTTTTTAGTTCCTTTAGTAGTCCTTTTACTTTGTCCCATCTTGAAATTCCAAACCACTTGAAAAATGCCTCATTGAATGCCAATGGTAAAGCGATATCTAGCATTGTGGGATAGTCTTCGTATTGTTGCGGATCAGGATGTTCTTCTACTCTAAACATGCCATTTAGCAATCCATAAAGAACTTCGAGTTCCCAAGGAGACATCCCATAATATTTTAGTGATGCAACAAGCTTGGAGCTCATCATATCTAATAGCAAAAAAATCTAATTAAAGGTTCTAGACTGTCAGGATATATTTTACCAGATAAAGCGAGCCTATTGTTCCAATTACAAATATCATTGGCTTCCATGCAAAGACTGGAAAATTAGGAGTCTTTAGCTGAATTTTATAGTTGTCAAATACAGCATGTACGTATTTCTTTATTTTTTCATTCCAGATCTTGTATTCTACCTGATGTTTTTTCAGTAGCATCTCTATTTCATAAAAGACAGGAGTTCTTTGGCAAAACAGATGCTGCAGATAATCCCTTGAAACCTCGACTTCGGCCTGTATGGCAACTAATCCTTTTTTCATATCAAGCAGTCTTACGTGCATCTCCCATGGTTTTTTCAATTTTAATGAAAGACCGTGGCCTATCTGAAGTGGTTGCTTGTGTTCAAATTTGACATGGGTAAAGCCCTCGTTTGAAAATATCTTCAACAACTCTTCAACGCTTTTTTTGACAACAATACTAAGCTGTTCTACACCGTTCTTATCCACTGATATCTTTGTCCTTTTGCCTCCTAGGAGAGATATGGTCTTTGGATATACAGTTCGGAACTCTATCATAGCTTGCCCTCCCTGTAACCTCTATTAAAAGTATGACTGCTCTATTCTTTCGTTCCTAGTCCACGAACATAGACACACTGATCGTGAGAGATAGCCATCTCGTGCGGGCCAATCTTCCTATCTGTTATTTGTGCCTGCGAGTTTTTTATGACACAAAAAGGGATTGCATCTGATCCCTCTCCCATCTTGAGGTTTGCAATTGATGCAAGGTTGTCCGCTATTGCCTGAAATGTAACTTTGAGCGGATTTCCAAAAAGATCCTTTTGACCTCTTATATCAGAAACTGGTTCAATTCCTGCACATGCAATGGCAACACCTGTTGTGCCAACTCTTGCTGGCATTAGTCTGCTGTC
>JBGPWD010000140.1:0-2798 GCA_041492015.1 Nitrosopumilaceae archaeon | reverse complement strand
CAATGCCATACTTGAAAAATCAGAAGGTACTGTAAAATCAGTTGGCTTGTATTGCTGTTTTGGTATGTTGTATTTTTTGTAAGGATTTATGGTATCTACATTAACGCCAAATTTTTTCATAGTAGCAATTGTGGAATCAAGGTATGGTTTTGATACAAGATCTCCTTCAATATTTAAGATGACACCTTTTTCTGTTTTTGGGGATGCAATCATTAATGCAGATATGAATTGACTTGAGACTGCGCCTGAGATTGAAACTTCGCCGCCTTGGATTTTTCCTTTTACAGTTATTGGGGGCTTGCCATCAGTTGATGTACATGTAGCTCCCAAGTCTTCTAACGCATCAAGTAATGGCTGCATCGGTCTTTTTCTAAGACTAGAATCTCCAGTAAGTGTTGTTTTGGTATCTGCAAGTGATGCTATTGCAGCAGAAATCCGAATTGTTGTTCCAGAATTTGATGCATCAATTTCCAAACTTTGCAGTTTTACATCACCAGAACTTTCTATTGTTAAGGTATCTCCATCTTCTTTGAAAAGTGCTCCAAAGGTTTTACATGCATTAATTGTTGCAATAGTATCTCTTGAGAGTAACACATTTCTTATCTGACTTTTTCCTTTTGCAAGTGATGCCAAAAATATAGCTCTATGTGTGTAGCTTTTATTTGGAGGGCAGACTATGTTTCCTGAAAGTCTTGCTTTTTCAATTTTACATTTCATAGACTTCAGCCTTTTTGTTGTTGACATTGGAAATCATTGTTCTACCTTCCATTGATGCAAATACCTTTTTTACATTTGAAACATTTTCTTTTTTTGCAATTGCTGCAATGGATGGCCCATTACCAGAAACTGAAGCTCCAAGAGCTCCACTTTCAACAAGATCTGTAAGGATTCTAGGATCAGAATTTAGTATAGTAGATGTTGCAAGGCCATTTAGCATCATAGCATTCCAATAATCTGAATTGCTAGCAAGCGTCCATGCCTGAGAGAATACTCCGTCAAGAATTTTCAGCCTTTTTACATCACCACGTCTTCGTGATCTTGGAATGAATATGATAGCTACAAGATCTTCTGGTGCTTTTTCTGATTTTACAATTCTTAGGTTAGTGTTGTCTGTAACAACAAATCCACCAAAATAACAAGCACACGCATCATCAAATGCCCCTGTAATGCTTACTTTGGTTTGAATTGATGCCTCGACCCCATACTTGAGAACTTCCAAATCTGCTACCTTTGGCCTAAATAGCTTGGCACAAGCCAAGGAAATTACCGATGAAATGGCACTAGAGCTCTTCAATCCATAGCCAGAAGGAATTTCTGATCTGACCAGTACTGTAATCTTGTTTTTTTCAAGATCAGTTTTTGGCACTGCTTTTTCTATTGTTGCTTTTATGAGGCGTGAACTTAGGCTCGATTCCTTATTTTCAAAAAAAATTCCAGTTCCTGGTGTGGCATGAATATTTGCTTCTACGTTAAGTGAAATTCCAAGTGTAGCACCTTTGCCAGTAGCTATTGCATTTACAATAGAAACTGCACCGTGCATGATTGCTTTTGTTGCTGACATTCAAAATCTCCCAAGCAATGTCAGCTTCATTGCTTCATAGGGTGCTGGTAGCTTGGTCCAAATCTCAAAAGAACGCATTGCTTGACCAAGAAGCATTTCCCATCCATATATGATAGTCGCACCTTGTTTTTTTGACTGTTCAATTAATTCAGTTTCTACTGGCATGTATACTATATCATAAACTATAGAGTCCTTTGTTATTGCCCTTGTTGAAATCGGAGAAGCACTTCCTTTTAGACCAGCTGATGTCGCATTTACGATAAACTTGTATTTGCCTACAATATTTCCTGCATTAGCTAAATCTGTATAGTCTGATTCTAATCCCAGATTGTTTGCAAATTTGATCAACTCATCAGCTCTTTGTTTGGTTCTATTTGCAATAGTGATTTTGTGAGCTTTCATTTTGGAAAATCCAACTACAATAGCTCTTGCTGCTCCACCTGCACCAACAAGTAAGACGCTGCAATCTTTACATTCTATATTTCGTTTTTTTATAGGATCTAAAAAACCATCCATGTCTGTGTTATATCCTTTAAGAAAGCCATTCTCATTGACAACGGTGTTTGTTGCACATATTGTTTTACAATTTTCATCTGCTTCGTTGAGAAGCTTCATCATGTCAATTTTGTGAGGTATGGTTACATTAAACCCGGCAATCTGAATTTTTTTTAAAGCTCCAACACCTTGCGCTAATTCTCCTTTTGGAATTCTATATGCAATATAGGTACAATCAAGTCTTAAAAATCCAAAGGCTGCGTTATGAATAGCTGGTGAAAGGGAATGATCTATTGGATCACCTATAACCGCATAAGTTTTAGTCATTGTTATTTTCTCGACTTGAACATTGATTTAATTTCATTTAAGCTAAATTGGCCTGGTGCGATTGGTTTACCTAGCGAGACATATGTGTAAGGGCTTCCTAGCTGAGTACAGAGAATTCTTGACATGCGACCATAATCTCCCATGGCAAAGGCAATGAGGTTAGTGTTTTTCTGGGACTTGTAAAGAGCCAGCACGTTTAATGTATCTTTTATAGAATTTGCAGTAGTCACAATCTTGATATTTTTTGAAAATTGTCTCATCTTTTTTGCCATTGTTTTTAAAAAACTAGCGTTAGGTGTTTTTGAAAAATCATGCCATGATATTAGTAAATTTGTTTTTGTATTTTTCAGATATTTGTAAAGGTCCTTGTTTTGTTTGATTGTATTATATTCAATATCTAACAAATGTGGATTAT
>JBGPWD010000131.1:0-2878 GCA_041492015.1 Nitrosopumilaceae archaeon | reverse complement strand
CTTTAGGAGCTTTTTTCTTAATTTATATCTCTGCTCAAGTAAGCTTAATACAGAACATTATCAAAACATCTTACAAGCCGGCCATAGCGTTGGGGTCCGACCCGGTCCCATACCGAACCCGGAAGTCAAACCCAATGTCGCTGCTGTGTTACTAAGGTGCGAGAGCTCTTGGGAAGCAGTAGTGCTGGCACTTTTTATTCTAAAGCTACACTGTTAGGTCTAGCTTTCCATACTGCTTGGGTTTCAATTTCTCTGCTTATTCCACGTTTTGTCGCATCATGGGGGAAATATTCGATATATTCTGTAACTAGTCTGCTTATGTTTCTATCAATTTCTTCAATTTTGTTAGCGTCGGTAAAAAGATACGGAATTTCATTACAGGCAATAATATATCCTTCTTGACTAGGAGTAATTGAAAATGAAATCTTTGGTAATTTTGGATTTTTTTCCATACTGTCTATTCTATAACAAAGCCTAAAAAGATCGTGATATAAAACAAGTTTGTGAATAACTGTGCAATTTGTGGAGAAAAATTCTCTGACGATATCAGGTTTTTAAACCACATGATGGAAAAACATGGTTTTAGAAATCCAAATAATTCTATTCCTGACAGAAACAGCCGAGGTTACTAAATTTATAAAAGATTGTCTGATTTGGGTAGATGTGATCCTATTTTATCATAATTTTTTCACTGTTTGAAAAGAGACTTTTTGTTCTCAGAAAAACGGCTTTTGGTGTTTTACAGTCTGTACCACAAGATGTTGGGATCTCATATTGAATGGAATGTTTGATTTTGGGCTTTAAAATAGATGAAATGAGAGGAAGTATTGCCGCTCTTCCTCCATATGCGGTTTTATCAGACACAAACCAAAACATCTTTGTTGAATCATAATTATCAGAAAAGATCTTAGCCTTGATTTTCATACCAAAATCTGTATAATGTCCAACAACAAGGATTTTCTTTCTTGCAAAAATACTAACAATTTTTGCAAACTTTGCACAAAGATAGCATATATCATCATAAATCACTAGAGGCAATATTTCTGTTAGATCCATATGATTCTTCATACTCGACTAAATTAAAATTTTGTGAAATAACTTTTTATTTGCTCCAAATATGCTAAAATGATGAATATGTATTTGACTTTGAATACTTTCGGACTTCAGATTTTGGAAAAGACATGGGCCTAAACTATTACCATATACTAAAAAAGGTTCGCGAAGCTCGTAAACTTGTCATAAAAGGAACTACTGCTGCAGGTTCTGGCCATCCTGGGGGGTCATTTTCAATGGCTGAATTTATTGGATGTATATTTTTCAAATTCCTAAGATATGATCCGAAGAATCCCATGTGGGAAGATAGGGATAGGTTCGTTCTTTCAAAGGGACATGCATCCCCTGGACTTTTTTCAAATCTTGCAGTTGCCGGTTACTTTGACAAAACAGAAATTGAGACTTTAAGAAAATTTGAAAGTAGGCTACAAGGTCATCCTGACTACAAATGCCCTGGTGTAGAGTTCTGTGGAGGATCGCTAGGGATTGGTCTCTCATTTTCTATTGGTATGGCGCTTGCCGCAAGAATCGATGGAAAGACACATAAAATTTATACAATAATGGGTGATGGCGAATCGAATGAGGGACAAGTTTGGGAAGCTGCAATGTCTGCATCAAAATACAAACTTGATAATCTTACAGTATTCTTGGATAGAAATTTCATACAACAAGACGATTACACTGAACGTGTAATGCCACTTGATGAAGGACTGATAGGAGATGACATTTCAGAAATGTGGAAAAATGCAGCTAGGTGGAAGACAGGAGACAAATGGAGATCCTTTGGATGGAATGTTTTAGAAATAGATGGTCATCGCATAGAGCAGATAATTAAGGCAACTAGATCTGCTCAACAAACCAAAGGAACACCTTCAATAATTGTGGCTCGTACGATCAAAGGAAAAGGTGTAGAACACATGGAAGACAATCCAAAATGGCATGGGGTTGCGCCAAATCCAAAAATTGCACCAATAATTGATCTTGAACTTGATTGTCAGTTTCTTATTGCTCCCTCCATAATTGCAGGTGATATGACAAATCTTGGAAACGAAGTAAAACGAGCAGCTCAAGGACGTGCAGACTTTATACATCTTGATGTAATGGATGGATTGTTTGTTCCAAACAAGACTTTTGATCATACTAAAATAAAAGAACTAAGACCAATTACCACAATACCATTTGATTCACATTTAATGATCAATGATCCAGTAAAACATATTCGAGATTATGTTGAAGCTGGAAGTGATATAATTACTGTACACGCTGAAATATGCGATGAATCAAGTTTTGGTGAGATTCATGATATTTTACGATCAAACGAAGTCAGTGTAGGGCTTGCGATAAATCCTGACACTGAACTTCCTCAATGGGCTGATAAATTCATCTCAGATCTAGATCAACTCATACTGATGTCGGTAGTTCCTGGGAAATCAGGCCAAAAATACATCGAATCCTCTCACGAGAAGACACAAAGGATAGTCAAGATTCTAGCAGAAAAAAAATTTTCAGGGTTTATAGAAGCTGATGGTGGTGTAGACCTTTCAAACGTAGAATATTGCTTTTTAGATGGCGCTAGAGTCTTTGTTGGGGGGAGTGCCATAATTGGTCAAGAAGATGTTAGGGTGACCATAGCTGAATTTAGGAGGAAAATACTACATGCAAGAAGAAAACTCTTGATACAGAAAGCACATAATCTTGGTGGTCCAGAGCTTGTAAACAAATGGATAGACTTACACGAAGTAGGTAAGAAAAAATCAGAACTCATACAACTTGCAAAGGAGGCTGGTTTTGTATGACTGAGATGACAGATATGCGTACCGTATAT
>JBGPWD010000117.1:0-3207 GCA_041492015.1 Nitrosopumilaceae archaeon | reverse complement strand
TTGACCGTCAATTCTAATCATGTCTGGAGCTTTGTTATCGTCATCTGTTGGCCACACTATTGCACAACTTGCTCTTTTACCAATGATTTCTACCATGTCGCCAGGTTCTACTCGTAAATATTCCATGGCTTCTGGTTCAATACGTGCCCTTCTTTTTCCTACATCCCTTTGTTTTGCTTCCCCGACGCGCATTTGAAGTGGTTCGTCTTTACGTACCAAAAAAACACCTACTTGACATCAACAGATGCTCGACTTGTTCCCAAGACTTCAAACTCTCCTACTCCTTCTATTGCCCTCAAGGTGTTTTCAAGCGAATCCATCTGTCCGTCCCTATCGTCCAGAGAAAATTCTGCGTTAATAAAGTATAGACCAAAAGCTAGTGGCTCTTTTGTGTATTTTGAAAGCTGTATTCCATCTTTTAATGTAGACGCGATCTTTTTTGCAACCTCGTCTAGATCTATCTCTGTACCTGTTGGAAGAATTTTTGCTCTAAGCAAAAGTCGCGCCATTTTCCTATGGTCCATCAAAGTTGCAGGATTTGCATTTATAGGCTTTGGCAGCTTCTCTACAGCTTTCGCATCTCCAAATCAAAACGGTACCACAGTTAGGGCAGTTGAATTTGACACATTTATCATTAGGCATGATAGGTCTGTGGCATGAGCTGCATACTGGTAATGTAATAGATGATGACATGTTCAGAGCTGATAAAAAACCGAATTTATACCTTGCTTATCATTTGTATTTAATCTCATGTTAACAGTCTTCTAAATTCGCTTCCTAAAATCGCTTGAATTGCCTTTACTGAACCTTTTACCCCTAGAAGCTTCGCAACTGAGATCGTGTGAAAATCAAAGGATCCTTCTTTTGATATCTCTTCTACAATCTCTGGTGTTATAGATTCAAAGATCTTGTTAATTGACTTGTTGTCAAGTCTTTCAAGAAGACTTCGGGCAAGAAGCATGTGTTCAAATTCTTGACCAAATTTATCTGACCATACTTTTTGGTATTCAAGAAGATCAGATGATTTTCCTGATTCTAAAAATTTGGAAATGGATCTTCCAGCAAATATTCCGCCAAGACCACACGAATAAATTCCTCCTGCAGTGGTCGGCTTTGACTGTCCAGCTGCATCTCCAATAGTCACAATGTTTTTTGATACGAAATTCTCTATGGGCCCTTTTATCCAAATTGGGGCAAAGATTTTTCTAATTGTTGAGTGTTTTCCTTTTTCTTTGAGGAAACTTTCAAGAGCAACTGCAGCGTTTATTCCTTTTCCTGCCACGCCGACTTTAGCTTCATCTCTTCTTGTTGGAATAATCCAAGCAAAAAATCCTGGGAATTTTTCTTGGTCAAAATATACTTCAATTCTATCTTTTTCAATCCAATCAGCATAAACTTCGTATTGTGCAGATTGCAATATTCCAGTTCTATCTTTTTGGATAAGTGAAGAAACACCTCTTGCGTCAACAACAATTTTGCATTTTAATGAACCGTCTGAAGTTTTGATGCCATCATCATAAATCTCTTTTAATGATGATCTGACACGGATTTCTGCTCCACTAGTCTGAGCTTGATGTGCAATCTGTTTATCAAATTCACGTCTGTCTAAAACTATAACTTTCTGAGCTCTTGCATCAAGTGAAAAACTCTTTCCTGCAGGTGAAAAAACTGAGGCTGATCGTATTTTGTTATCAAGTGTTGCTCTCATAGGCACTACTCCAAGATCATCTATTCCCATAATGCTGACTAGACCGCCGCAATGCTCAGGGGTGCCAATCTCTGAATCCTCTTCTATTACCAAAACACTATGGTTTCTGCCTGCTATTTCTCTTGCACAAAGTAGACCAGATACACTACCACCTGCCACTATTACGTCGTAATCCATGATTTTTTAGTTTTATACAATTATTTAATTCAATTCAATAGTGTAGAAATCTCTAACCATCTAATGTTGCATTTGATATTTTTTGAATATCATTAAATTGATTGAAAAAACGATAAATAAGTAAGCTCAATCTATGAAATAGATATGGCAGGGTTTGAAATAATTTATGATGATAATATTGTAAGAAAGTTTTTTCCTGCAAAATTCATACTATGAATCATCATAATTTTACAGGAAAAGACGTACCTCATCTTAAAGTAGACGGCAAATCATCAATAAAAGATCTTGTGGAAATTTTTGCAAGCTCTGGTTATAATGCAAGACAGCTTGGTGAAGCTGCACAACTCTACTGTAAAATGATAGAAGATGATGCAACAATTTGTCTTGCCATTGCAGGTGCAATGACTCCAGTGGGGTTTGGAGGTTTATTCAAAACTCTAATAGAAAAAGGGTTTGTAGATTGGATAATATCTACTGGTGCAAACGTGTATCACGAAGAACACTTTGCAGCAGGCTTGCCTCTAAAACAAGGAAATTTCAATGTTGATGATAATATACTTTATAAAAAAAACATAGTAAGAATTAGAGATGTGTTCATAAAAGGTGAACAAACCTTGATGGCTCAAGATAGAATTGTCCAACGTATGTGTAAAGAAAATTTTGATACATCATTTACAACTGCACAGTTTTGTAATACTTTGGGAAAATATTCAAAACAAAAATCAAAATATCCAGAAAAGAGCTTTGTAGTAGCAGCATACGATTATGACGTTCCTGTTTATATCTCAACATTAAAGGATTCATCACTTGCGCTTGATCTGGCACCATTACGATTTGCAAATAAAATTTACAACTTGGACTTTGTTCGAGAAATAATTGAGCAAGCTGCCATTGTCTACAACTCAACAAAATCTGGAATAGTAGAGATAGGTGGAGGTGTTCCAAAAAATACTGCACAACAAACAGGACCACTTTTAGATCAAATTCTAGGTTTAGGACATGGTGGACAAAACTATATCATACAAATAACTGATGCAAGACCAGATACTGGTGGACTGTCTGGTGCTACCTTACAAGAAGGCAAGAGCTGGGGCAAGGTAAAAGACTCACATGAGGATGTTATCATGGTGTACGCAGATGCAACAATCGTATTTCCTATTTTATGTCTTTATGCATTAAGCAACGAAAAATCAAGAAAGCCAAAACGATTGTACAGAAAATTGGATAAATATTATAATGATTTACAAAAAATGTATTTTAAAAAACTACAGTACAATAATTCTTAAATAAGCAATAAAGGGGTGTTTTAATAGTGCAATTTA
>JBGPWD010000091.1:0-3746 GCA_041492015.1 Nitrosopumilaceae archaeon | reverse complement strand
TCTTCTCTTCTGGTTTCTTTTCTTCTACTTTCTTCTCTTCTGGTTTCTTTTCTTCTACTTTCTTCTCTTCTGGTTTCTTTTCTTCTACTTTCTTCTCTTCTGGTTTCTTCTTTCCTTTCTTTTCTTTTGGTTTCTCTTCTACTTTCTTCTTCCCTTTCTTTTCTTTTGGTTTCTCTTCTACTTTCTTCTCTTCTTCATATTTTGAAATTAGAACATTACCATCATCATCTTTTGTTAATTTCACTCGTATCTTTCTTGGCGGGTGTCGTATTCCTCTTGCCCATACAAGATGGCTTACATCCTCTTCGATCTTTACATTTTCAGATTTCATATGACGTATAGCAAATTCTCTAATCATATTGATTGCTCTCTTGGCTCTTTGGTTGTTTGGAGAAAGCAAAACTTTTCCAAGATTTATCGTATAAACACGTTCAAGTGATTCTTCAGACAATTATCCTACCCCCACATCTGTTCTGCGCCATTGTCTCTTCTTTGGGTTTGAACGTACTTTTCTTTTTGTTCTGACTACAATCCAAGTTGGTACAGGTGAACTTTGCTTTAGTTTCTTCATTAAGCGTATCTTCCTTGGAGCAGACTTGTGTGCACCCATAAAAATTTGAACGCCTTGACCTCTTTTTAAATGAATCCCCAGTATCTTGCATTATATCGCTAACAGCAAGTATTTTGATTGATTATGTTATTTCATTTTTTGATAAAAGATTTATTATCTGTTTTAACATCCTTGCAGACGCTCCCCATATTAGATGATGTTGATATCTAAAAGTATGCATTTCCTGAATCGATTTATGAGATGGATCTGGATCATCTTCAATTGTACTAAGAAATGGAATCAATGGAATATGCAGAATAGTTTCTATTTCTGAATTTGGATTAAGTTTCGGTATCTCATCTAAGACGGAAATAAAAGGTATGATTGTAAAACCAGAATTCAAAGTAGTAACGGGATTAAGCCGACCTATTATTTGTTGGCGTAATAAGTTAAGATCAATTTCTTCTTTTGTTTCTCGCAAAGATGTTGTTAGAAGATCATTATCATCTTGTTTCCATGCCCCACCAGGAAATGAAATCTCACCTGCATGCAAATTCATCGTTTTTGGTCGTTTTGTCATTAATATTGTAGGTTCTGAACCATAAATTACTATCAACACAGCAGCAAGTCTTGACTGTCCGTCTTGTTTTACTTCAAGGGAAATTTGACTAGTTAATGCTTTTTTGAGCTTTTCTGTTTCCACTAAAGATAGATTTGGCTTGATTGTTATTGATTGTTATCGTTCAAAGGTTATAATCAAGTAATCTAGAAAATCTCCTATGACAATCACATGTGAGCTAAATCCACCTAAGGTCATACAGGATACAGTACTATCTCATGAGCAGCTGCAGGACTCTGTAAACAAACTGAAAGCTAAGGCCATTGAGGTAAGTAATGTTTGCAATAGTATTCATGTAACTGATTCTGTACTTGGAATACCCAGAATTTCTCCTATCACAATAGGAGTTTTTATCCGCAATTCTAATAAGAAAATTGAGCTTTCCGCCAGTGTACGTGTACGAGATAGAAACATTACCTCTCTAACTCAAACAATTTGTGATGCCATATTACTAGATCTAAATGGGGTTCTTATTCTAAAGGGTGATCCTCCTCCAGCAGGACCAAAAGATTCCAAGCTTGTGCCAAGTGAGGTTGTAAAACAATTCAACGAACAAGGTTTTGGAAAAAAAATTGATCTTTTTCTTTCATTACCCAGCAACCCAAACTTTGAAAAAATACACAAAAAAATTGAGGCGCAGCCAAGAGGATTTGTGACTCAAGTTATCAGCTCACTTGATCAGATAACAAGAATAGTAGATAAATTAAAACCGCAAGGATTTAGAATAATTCCTTGCATACTTTTACCTTCTGAAAAAAATTTGAAATCTGCAAAGATATTAAATCTTGACTGGTCAAATTACAGTAAAGATGTTATCAGTTTCATAAAAGAAGCTCACAAAATTTCAGGCAACGTGCTGATAAGCTCTCCAAATGATTTTAAGTGGGCTCTAGAGATTCTAAAGAAGTTAACTTGATCTCATCTTATACTGTGGGAATTTATCCACGATCTGAAAAGCTTATAGAAGCGACTCGTAAAATTGCAAAAAATCTTCCTTTATTGTATTTGAAAGAAAAAAAAGAATATATCGCAATACAAAAAAAGGCAAGACTCGGTTTTGTCTGCGATCCACTTTTAGATTGGGACGACATCTTCAGACCATTTTCAAAATTAAAGTCAGTTAAGCTTGAAGCACTTAATCGAATTTATGAGACAAACACATTCTACAGAAGACTTTCCTTTGATGGACCTTTGAATGACGCTGGGAACATAATAAAGTCTAACTTGGTTGTTTCTCTGTTGCCAAAAAATAGGGCAGTATGCATTCCTGATCCTTATACATTTGCAGACGTACATCTTAGTAAAAAATACAAAAAAGACGAATTTCCGAAGGCAATAGCAAAAATGCTTCGCAAGGAAATAAATAACTTGGTAAAATCTGGTTTTCAATTAATACAGCTTGTTGCACCATCAATTGCGTTTAATCCAAAAGTGGATTTTGGATTAGTAAACGATGCTCTAGAAATTATTACTCGTGGTCTTAAAGCAAAGACAATTCTTCACCTTTACTTTGGTGATGTTTCAGATAAAATTGAAAGTTTGTTGGAATTACCCATATCCGGTCTTGGCTTTGATATCACATCCACACCAATATCTTCAATCAAAAAGCACAGCTTTGCCGGAAAAGAGCTTGCAGTAGGTTTGATCAACTCGTATAACACAAAGTTAGAAGATAAACAAGAAAGCATTTCTGAATTAAATAATGTTATATCAAATACAAAGCCTGACGAAGCCTATGTAACAACAAACTTTGATCTTCAATATTTGCCAAAAGATTTTGCAGTTAGAAAGATATTGAGGCTTGGAGAGATTGCAAGGGGAGTTAAAAGTGCATAAATATTTCCCAACTCAAGAAATAGGCAGCCTGAAAAAACCTTCCTGGCTTTTGAACGTGGTAAAAAACCCTGATATATCAAAGGAGGACAAGGCAAAGGCCAGAAATGAAGCTGCCTTGCTAAATATCAAAACGCTTGAAGATCTTGGTCTTGATATAGTTTATGATGGGGAGGTAAGGCGAGTTGAGATGTACGAGGAACCGGTTAGATACATAGAAGGATTTGAGTTTGCTGGACGCGTAAGATCATGGGACAACAAATACTATAACAAGGCAAGAGTTACTGACAAGATTAGTTACAAAGAAAACTTTCATGAGGAAGAATTCAAATTTATCAAAGAACATGCAAAACACGAAGTCAAAGTGCCAGTGACAGGTGCTTATACTCTGGCAGATTGGTCATATAATGAATATTACAAATCAAAGGAGGATTTAGTGATGGTACTGGCAAAAAAAGTTGTTAGGCCTCTTGTGCAAGATCTCGTTAAGCAAGGTGCTAAAATTATTCAAATAGATGAACCGGCAGCAACCACTCATCCATCTGAGATGGAAATTTTCCGAGAGTCAGTAAATGAATCTGTAAGGGGAGTGAATGCAAAAATTGTTGTACACGCGTGTTTTTCAGGAAATGATTATGAGGCCTTGGCTCCACAGATGCCAGAGATAAGGGCCCAACAATATACACTAGAATTTGCAAACAGAGACACGTGGAATTTGGGGGTAAATGACAAAGAAAGAAAAGG
>JBGPWD010000026.1:0-7639 GCA_041492015.1 Nitrosopumilaceae archaeon | reverse complement strand
GTACAACGCTATCATAATAATTCCAACAGTTGTCATTGCATTTACTGCAATGAAGGTACCGCAATATACTAAGCCCATCGCTGTGATTTTTTTATTAGCTATGGGAGTTGGAATTGGTTCATACACTGCCTTGGGATTTGTAGGTCCAGGAGCCCAATTCTCACTACATCCAGCAACAGAACAAACCCAATCACCATCATCTGAAGCACCAGCCCCGAACGTACACATAGTATCAGTTGAGATACTTACGAATTCATCAATCAAAGATAATCCCAATTATCAACCTAATAATGTCACTGTTAAAAAAGGAGATATTATAGAATGGAAAAATAATGATAGCGTTGTACATACTGTAACAAGTGCAGCAGATGGTGGTGTAACATTTGATTCTGGCATAATATCAAAAGGAGGAACATATCGTCTTGATACTTCAAAACTAAATGAAACAGAATACGATTACTTGTGTACTGTACATCCCTTTATGACAGGAAAGATAACAATCACAGAACCACAAAAACCAATTATTGTAAATGTGACAATCCCTACTGGAGCTTCAACGCAAAATGCAGGACAGAAATATTTTGATCCATCAGAACTTTCAGTTAAAGTTGGAACTACGGTAGTTTGGACAAACAAAGACGCTGCAGCACATACTGTTACAAGTGGAAACCCGAGTGCAGGACCATCAGGAATATTTGATTCAGGATTAATAAAAGCAGGAAACACATTTGAATACAAATTTAATTCCGCCAGTACAGCAGAATATTTCTGCTCAATACACCCGTGGATGACAGGAAAAGTAACAGTAGGATAGACTTGCAAAAAAGCATAGTGCTTTTACAAAATCACATAGAACTTCTTACTGATCACGCAAAAAGAAACATTCCAAATGAATCTTGCGCAGTGTTATTTGGTAAAATTGAAAATGAAAACTTTATTGTAAAAGATGTTTTTTTGACAAAAAACATTGAAAATTCACCAGTCAACTTTACAATATCTAACGATGAGTTAATAACAGCCTACGGTGAAGCGGAAAAAAGAAAACTGGAGGTCATTGGAATTTTTCACTCTCATCCAGATTCTATTCCATATCCATCTCCTACCGACAAGAAATTCATGGAAATAAACCCCGTTCCATGGGTAATATTTTCGAACAAAAACAAAGAATTCAAGGCATATATTTTCGAATCAGAAATTATGCCCGTATCTTTGGAGATAAAGTAAAATTATTTATGAATGTTTTTTTTGTGTCTTTCCAAGTGTTCTTTATCAAAAAACGTAGCATCACATTCTTTGCATTTGAGTTGAGTTTTAAAGCCCCACAATCACAATTCCATACGAACAAGTTGCGTAAAAGGATACCGTAAATCATTTAGAGGTTAAAATTTACCATCATGCCATCAGACACGTTTTTTAGAAATTTCTTATCAGTGTTCTTGATTTTTCCAATTACATTTACTGACGAATAGGGTTTGATCTCGCCTTTTTTACCTATAGGTGTGGGCCCAAAAAAAAGACATATTGCTTTTCCTGTTGGCCAATAGGCAACATCCATCAAATCTACCAAAGGTTTTGCGTTCTCTAGACCAACCGTAATAGTAGTTTCATTTGTGTAAAGCTCCTCGCCCCAGAAGTTTATCGCTACATCAAGCGGTAAGCATTTAAGAAAAGAAGATACTGTTTTTGGGGCCAGTTCGTCATCTAGTTCTAGATCTATAGTCTTTATTTTTGGAATGTTCAGTGTAACCCTGTGGATCACAGCCGATCTTGTGATTTAGATTAAATATCCCTTCCCAGAACTGATAAAATATGGACATTCATGTATATGATACCTATGTAGAGGCCAAGGATGGCCACACTATGCACTTTGATGTTATTACCGATGTCAAAGACCATAAAAAGGCTATAGAGTATGCAAAGCAATGGCTAAAATCAGTTGGAGAGTCAGATGCAAATGTTACCACTGAGGAATGCCAATTTTGCCATACTCAAGGTGCTCCAGAACCCATAGCAGAACAAATCAGCAAAAATGGGTATTTCATCCAAAAGATGGAAGGTTGTCCATAAACTATTTTTTAATTTTTTAACTTTATCTGGCAAAGTCTTTTTAGATCTGTCATTATAAGATTGAATATGGCGAAAACTGAGAAAACAGTTTACAATAAGCTAACCATTGAAGGTGAAATACAGACACAGTGGATTTGTGGCTGTTTTGAAACAGTTGATGGCTTTTTCAAATTCTGTTCTGAACACAATGAGGCAATGAGAAAAACGATCGAGTCTCAAATAGATGAGCTTGACATGACACTTGTCATCGATGATAAAAAATCAGGCTAGTTTATAGAACAACAATTGCGATAAAGGCAGATACAAACACTATTGCTACCGTGTTTAACAATTTAATCACAGTATTTAGTGCAGGTCCTGCAGTGTCCTTGTATGGATCTCCTATAATATCTCCAACAATTGCTATCTTGTGTTCTTCAGTTCCTTTTTGTTTGTTAATTTCCATGTATTTTTTTGCATTGTCCCAGGCACCGCCAGTATTTGCTAAATGGAAAGCCAGGTATATTCCTGTAATTACCGCACCCATTAAAAGTCCAACTACTGCAGATGGGCCCAAAACTATACCTAGTACTATCGGGGCTGCAATTGTTATTGTTGCAGATTTCCAGAGCTCACGTAATGAAGCAACGGTTGCAACATCAACGCATTTTGCATAGTCAGGTTTTGCTTTGCCTGTTAGAATTTCCGGAGTTTCTTTGAACTGTCGTCTTACTTCTTCTACCATCTTAGAAGCTGCCCTTGCTACTGCAGATATAAGTTGACTAGTAATAAAGAACGGTAACAGACCTCCTACAAGTAATCCAATAACTACTGCTGGGTTTGAGAGACTATAATCAAAAGCGTGATGAAATATTTTTCCTGCCTCATACTGAAATGCTTGAATCATAGCTAGAGCAGCTAGACCAGCGCTTGCAATAGCAAAACCTTTGGTCACTGCCTTTGTTGTATTTCCTACTGCATCAATCTCATCTGTAACTTTACGACTTTCTTCTCCCATTCCTGTCATCTCTACAATTCCACCAGCATTATCACTGATAGGACCAAATGCATCTATACTCAATACAATTCCTGCAAGGCTTAGCATTGCCATAGCAGTAAGTGAAGTGCCAAAGATTCCATAAAGTGCAGATTGAGATGGATCAGGTGCGGCAGATGATGCCAATACATATGATGTAGCTAGAGCAACAGTGATGGCAATCATAAATGGCCCTGTTGAACGCATTCCTTGAATTATTCCCATTAGTGTAAGTGATGCATATCCCCATTTTGCAGATTCAGCAATTTCTTGTACGGGTTTGAATCTGTAGCTTGTAAAATAGTCTGTGATTCTTTGTATTACTGGTACTAGAATAACTCCTATCACTGTACTTCCAAATAATGCATATGCAATCTGAGTATGACCAAGGAATAGGTATGTGAAAACAAAATTAAGTGCAATTGCTATTGCAGCAGAAACATAAAATGCATTGGCAAGAGGCTTGTTGACATCAGTCATCTTTCTTGGGCCTATTGTTGCAATACCAATGATAGATGCAAATAATCCTGAAGCACCAATTAACATTGGGTAAAACACGTTTTGAGGAGTTCCAATCAATGCAGCAATCAGCAATGATGCAAGCATGGTTACAATGTACGATTCATAAATATCAGAGCCCATTCCAGCTGCATCTCCTACATTGTCTCCTACGTTATCAGCAATAGTTGCTGGGTTTCTTGGGTCATCTTCTGGAATATTTGCCTCTACTTTTCCTACCAGGTCTGCACCCATGTCTGCAGCCTTTGTGAAAATTCCACCACCTACCCTGATAAACAAGGCAATCAGACTAGCACCTATACCAACTCCTGCAATTGTGATAGGGTTTGGAAATGCGAAATAGAGTAAGCTCATGCCCAAAAGGGCCATAGCTGGTACAGCAAGGCCTACTGTTGCTCCGCCCCTAAAGGCAAGGGCAAAAGTATGTCCAAGTCCTTTTCCAGATGCGTTTGCTGCTCTAACCGCAGCCTTGACTGTAATTTTAAGTGAGATCAATCCTGCAATTGCAGAAAGTCCAGCACCAACTGCAAAAGCAATACCGTTGGTAGATCCAATTGCAGCACCAATCAAGACTGCAAGACCTATGGCTATAGGAATAACAATTTTAAACTCTCTTCTCAAAAATGCCATTGCGCCTACCCCTACAGCATTTGAAATATCTAGCATTTGTTGTGTTCCAGGTTTTTGTTTAGATACCCATGCTGCAAGGACTGCAGCAATAATAAAAGCAATAATTGACGCACCAACAGGAATTATTTCTTTGAGCGTCATTTACTAGATTTTTGCCTATTTGTGTTAAATATAAACCATTTTAGAACAAAATTCTATTTTCTTTTCTTGTATGGTGCAAATGTTTTGCCTGCAAGTCCTTGTCTTACTAGTTTGTTGAATCTTTTTCCATGACTAAGATATGGAAATCTCATATGGATTAATTCATGAACAATGGTATTTTCTAGAGTTTTTTCATCGGGCATTTTTCTAACATTTACAAAAATCATGTTGTGCTGCATATAGGAAACTCCATAGTACTTGTAAGCAGATGTTCTTCTTCCTTCAGTCATTTCTTTTGGCACCTCAAGAACTTCTTTAGTAGTAAGAAGCACCTTTGGTTCGGGTATTCCAAATCTGTTTGCATAAATTCCAGCCTTTTCTAGAATCTTAAATCGGAGATCAGAATCAGGCCTCATAATCAATTAATCTCTCAATGAATGTTTAATTTCAATTGTCAATTGTTGTGTTTAAACTAGTTTATTTTTTCTATTTTACCACAAAAATAGTACAGGGTCAGAACTTGTGTAGCTTAATCATAGATCATACAGCCACCGTGTCATCATACCCCGATTAATATTAGCCATGTTTATAGGATAAAAATTCGATGATTTCCTGAACTTAGTTATTACGCTTCTTTCTCTGCTTGCATTCTCTTGTTTTCTGCTATTACACAGTCATGGCATAGTCATGGTTTTGAGATTGCTAACTCCTTTTTCTTCTTACAGCGTTTGCATATTTCTTTCATTTCTTATCTACCTCATTCATGACAAACTATTAAGTTTCAATAAGATAAAGTTATTCAGATTCTTTCTTAAATTTCCAACAAATCAACTTACGTAGTCAATAACAGCTTAGGTATCATCATCACACCCCAACTAACTCATAGAATCCATTATGGATTGAGCTTTATTTCTTATCTCTGCATTTATTGGTACAATTACAAGTCCTTCGTTAGGTTGTCCATACAAAACTACTGAATTTTCGGGTGCAAACACAACAACAGGTAAAACTAACAAGTCTTCTTCTCCGATAACAGCAATCCTTACTGGCGTAGTAGATTGGAATGCTTTTTTTATTGTGTTCAAACTTTCCGTTGTAATTTCTGCTGGAGGGTTAGTACAGTTTAATGTGGTCTTTACATTAGCAAGAGGCATTTCTCTTTTAACTCTCTTTTCTAACCCATCTACAATTTGCAACGATGGGATGATTTCATATTTGATCAATTTTTCTGTTGTTACGTCGCCAACTGAAATTACAAATGATCCTGTAGGTATGTTTTTCAAAATACTTTCTTTAGTTACATCAGAATCTTTAAGCAAAATTCCTAGTGGCTTTTTTAGTTTATCTCTTAGGTTATCTGGAAGGTGCACAAGATATCTTTGTTTTAAACTATTTTTGTGTAGCTACTTCGGCTTTCATTTCTTCATTTAACTGAGCTGCTAATATACTACATCTTGCTGCAACATTTTTTGCAACACTAGTAAATGCAGAGGCATGTGCAGATTTTGGATCTGTCACCAGTACAGGTCTACCTGTGTCAGAACCTTCCATGATTCCTGGATTAAGTGGTATCTCACCTAAGAATGGAATGCCATATTTCTCACTAATTTTTTTTGCGCCTCCCTTACCAAAGATATGATGATCTTTTTTACAATCTGGACATTTGAAGTAGCTCATATTTTCTATTATACCAATAATTGGCACATTTAGTTTCTGAAACATACCAAACGCCTTTACTGCAACATTACTTGCTACATCTTGTGGTGTTGTAACTACCAGTATTCCAGTAATTGGAATGGTCTGAGCTAGTGTTAATGGGATATCTCCAGTACCCGGAGGAAGATCAACAATTAGATAATCTAAATCACTCCAATTAGTATCAACAAGAAATTGTTTTACAATTCCTGAAATTATTGGTCCTCTGTATATTGCAGCTTGATGGTCTTGTTCAGCAAAAAATCCAAACGAAACTACTTTGAGTCCATTTGATTCTGCTGGTTGCAGCTTGTTATTTTCAACTTCCATTACAGATTTTCCCATTCCAAGCATCAACGGAACACTTGGACCATAAATGTCAGCATCAAGTAATCCAACTTTTGCACCAGCCTGTGCCAAAGCTAATGCAAGGTTAACTGAAACAGTGGTCTTTCCCACTCCGCCCTTGCCACTTGCAACTCCAATGATGTTTTTTACAGTAGGCATCATTTCATCCATGCTTAGTGCACGGCCTTCCATTACTTTGGCAGTTACCTTCAGATCAAGTTTTGAAACTCCTAGTGTGCTTACTGCTTTTCTAACATCTTCTTCTATTTGATCATTGAAGGGACAAGCTGGCGTTGTTAGTTCAAGAGTAAATTTTAGATCATTTGCATTAATTTCTAGATCTTTGATCATTCCCATAGAAACAATGTCTTTTTTTAGATCAGGATCAATTACTGTGCTTAAGGTCTTAAGAACGTCATCTACAGATACCATTAATTAAAAAAATCCCTGTACATTATTTAAACATAGGCAAAAATGGTTAATTTTGTCATCCAAAGATTCATAAATTGAAATTTTATCAAATTTCTTAGATGTTTTCTATATCTACACTTACTGATGTAGTTAGGATTCCACCCAAACTGTTTGGCGAATCTCTCAAAAAAGCAGCAACTACCATACTTAGAGAAAAATATGAGAGTATGATAAATCCTGAACTTGGTTATGTAATTATGATTCTTGATACTAAAGTTGAAAAAATGGGGAAAATTGTTCCTGGTGATGGCGGTACATATCATAAAGTTGAATTTACATCTTTGACATTCTATCCAAAACTCCAAGAAATTGTTAGAGGAGAGATTGTTGAAATTACAGACTTTGGTGCATTTGTAAGAATTGGAGCAACTGATGCATTGTTGCATCTCTCACAAATTATGGATGATTATCTAAAAAGCGATGTAAAATCTGGTTTGATACTTGCTAATCAAAGTGGAAGAACAATGAAAATTGGTACTACCCTTCGTGCAAGAATAACTGCAGTTTCTCTTGGAAAAACTGCAGCTATGAAAATTGGCATTACATGCAGACAGCCTTTCCTTGGTGCAGATGAATGGATAGAAGAAGAGACAAAGAAAGCAAAATCTCCACCAGTTCAAACTGAAAAAGCTAAAACCCCATCAGCTGAAAAAGCCAAGAAAGTTGTAGAAGCAAAGTGAAATTAATATGGTAAAAGAAATGGCATGCAGAAAATGTAAATTTGTAACAATAGGTAAAGTATGCCCTAATTGT
>JBGPWD010000152.1:0-2508 GCA_041492015.1 Nitrosopumilaceae archaeon | reverse complement strand
GATAATTTGTGGTGTAGATGATGCAGGAAGGGGTTCAGTATTAGGACCGCTTGTCATTGCAGGGGTTTCTGTTGAACGCACAAAGATAAAACACCTATCAGAAATTGGAGTTAAAGACTCTAAACAACTAAGCCCTAATGCAAGAGAAATGCTCTATAAAAAAATCATTGCCATAGTTGACGACTATTATGTTACAAGGATTTCTCCTAAAATAATAGATCAAAGTGTTCGAAAGAACCAACTAAATCACTTGGAAGCAAAATACATGGCCAAAGTAATTTCAAAACTTAGGCCAGATTCTTCCTATGTTGATTCATGTGATGTAAACCCGTCTAGATTTGGTAAAGAGATTTCAAAACTTGCTAATTCTGGCAAAATTTATTCAAGACATCACGCAGATAGTAGATTTGTTATTGTTTCTGCAGCTTCAATTGTGGCAAAAGTAAATAGAGATAGGGCAATAGAAAAACTCCGACAAAAACACGACCTAGGAAGTGGATATCCATCTGATTCTAAAACTATGAAGTTCATTAAGAAATGGATATTGGATCATCATGAAACGCCAGTATTTGTGCGCAAAAGCTGGAAGCCTATAAAGATAATGATGAATCGAAATCTAGCCTAGGTATTTTGCAATTACCATTCCATGGTCTTTTTCATATGGATCTAGATTAATTTCCTGAACTATCTCAAAGTTAGGACCTAGTTTTTTGATCTCGCTTTGGATTACTTGAAAAGGGTCCTTTGTTACATCAATACTTCTTGTTTTAATTACAAGCATCATGTAACCTCCTTTTTTTAGATAAGTTTTACAATTAAGAATGGCTATCTCTGTCTGATCTGGCTGTGCAATATCAACATAGACAACATCTACTGTTCCATAAACGGAAAAGTATTCTTTTGGTTGTCTTGCGTCTTGCAAAATTGGAACAATGTTTGATCTTAATGACGCAACTCTATCCAAAAAATCTCGTGCAACTCTGCTTGCATGTTCAACAGAAAAGACAATACCACTAGGTCCAACAATATCTGAAACATGACTTGCTGTAGTTCCAGTTGAAACTCCAAGATAAAGAACTCTTGATTTTCTAACAATTGGTAAACTTTCAAGACCGTTCATAATAGCGGCTGCAAGCTTACTTCTAAAGGGATCCCACGCTCTAAACTCTTCATCTTTAATTTTTACTAATTTTTCTTTGTAGACTTGGTTGCCGGGAACCAGATTAATTGTGGCAAGTCTTTTTTCACCGTCTATTTTAACCCAAAAAATATTATCTTCTTCGTTTTCCAAACTTCTTTCTTTTTCCTTTCTTCCAATCGTCTCTTGTTTTCTCTCCTTGCTTGCCATGTTCTCCACCAAATCTTCTTTGCCCTTGACTTCTATCTCCACTAAATCTTCTTTGTCCTCTCTGATAACCGGTATCGTACGATTTGGCCCTAAGAGTATCTTTTTCACTAGGTTCTTTGTATTTTTCACCTATCTCCTTGATTCTTATGTTTAGCTTCTCAAATAACATCTGATTCTTTCCTGCACCAAAAACGTCTACACGAGAAGCAATGGCTGCTTTGGCTGCTATGGCTCTTGCAATCTTTCCTCGTTGCCATCGTGGTGCTGCATGAACCAAAGTATGCTGGAAAAGTAATCCATGTTTTGGAGGTTGTGCTCCAGTCTTAAGAGAACGGAAAAGGGCTTTTTCAGCTCCAAGTATCTGTATGGTACTAGCAGGCATAAACGAGAGTCTTTTGAGACTTCCAGCTCTTGCTAGAATTCTTGCTCCAACAGCTGCCCCAAGGATACCGGCAAGGTTTGGAGCTATAGCTTCCATTTGAGTTTCTACATGTTTTTCTAAAGTATTGCGCAATTCAAAAAGTTCCAAAATCTGTTTTGCAATCATTTGAACAATTGCCAGGTTCTCATCTGAGATCTGGCCTCCCTTGCTCTTTTTTTGCAAAAGAGAAAGCATCTCAACTTTTGTTTCAGGAAATCCTGCATCAGTGTACACACTTTCTGTAATATCATCACGTTTTCCAGCTAGAACAATTTTAGAGTAGCCTATTATACTATCAATAAGATTGTCAAGCTCTGGAAAATGTAATCCATACCACTCTCGTAGCCTCGAACTTAGTGCATTTATTATCTTGTCAGTTTCATCCAACATGTTTATTCCTTGAATTATGTGCAAATCAGGACTCTCTGAAGTTTCAGTTACTCTGGATGAAGAAAGTTGAACAGCAAAGTCACGCAGTTTAGTTCTACCCTCAGCTTCATCTTTTGCAAAACCAGAATCAACAAGAACATGCAGCTTTGACGATTGTATGTTTTCTATCTTGGACGCGTCCATCAATTCTACGTCAATTGAATTGTTTTTCAAAAATTTTAGTAATGAAGGATCATTAACAGAAATTCCAGGACCTAATTTTGAAAGAAAATCCACCAATTGTGTAAGATCTGACTCTCCTTTTTTTATCTCAACATATTCTCGTGCAGCGTCTGAAAATGGAATTGAT
>JBGPWD010000085.1:0-3884 GCA_041492015.1 Nitrosopumilaceae archaeon | reverse complement strand
CTGTTAGAGCCTTATACTGAAATCTGTCTAAATTCTCAATGATTTTGGTTACAGTTACCAAGTCTAATGCAAATTTTTGAACTCTCATCCTTCTGCCAATCTTTACATGATCCCTTACATCTTCATGATGTATCTTTATACCACAAGCCCTGAAAAAATTCTTTAAAACTGAAAGATGAACTCGTTTAGTTCCGTTAGCAGTAGGCATTCCACTCCTTGTTATGTGATTATCAAGGTGTCTCTTGTACTGTAAAAATACGTCTAGAGTTTCTTCCAAAGTTAGAGATTTTAGATTTTCTATTAATTCTAGAAGATTTTTGCCATATGTATCAGCACAAAATCTATTGAAAGAACAAAGTATCTGTCTGTATGCCTCCCGTGTCCTTTGTGAATGACTCAGGTTGAATGCATCATCAAGAAAGTCTGTAATTACTTTGTTCTTGAAAAATTCCCTCACATTTTGTGGTGATTGGCTAGTTTGCATACAAGAGGAGCAAGGAATTCAAATTAATAAAACCCATACAGTAGGGGCAAAAACTCGACAGTAAATTGATTTAGTTTAAAAAAGAAGAAAGTGGTCCTCTAAGGCTTTCCGATTCGAAAGACGTTAGTGGAACATTTTGGGCATGTACCTTTTACTGCAGGTCGACCGTTTTTTAGCTTAACTTCTTTTGCACCAGCTATCTCGACTTTCTTCCTGCATTTTACGCAGTATGCTGTAGTCATTTCACATTTTTACGAATGAAGTTGTATTTAGGAAGACGATGTAAAAATTATTTCACTATACGCTGGAGGCTAGTGAATTTTTACAATTTGTTTACTAGTTGATATATATAGAAATTATATAAAATCGTAGAGTTTTTTGTTATTTCTAATGAGTAAATGATCCAACTCAGAGAAATTAGCAAATTTGGACCTACTGAAATGTAAAATTACTATCAGTTATGCTTTTAACCGTCACCAGATGACTCTTGGGGTGGCAACGAAAAAGGGCATAATCCTTACTGCGATAATATTGAGCATAATTACTGCAGCTAGTTTTTCAATATGGTTTATTCCCCAACATGAGAACTCAAGTTTTGTCATTTCTGATTATCGCAGTGAATTAGATAGCATCAAAGAAAGGCATGGAGTCATAATCAAGGAAATTGATGAGGATTGGAAGAACTTGCTTGCTGGTTCTCTTTCCCCCGATGATTTTATAGCAAGAGCCCAAACATCGTCCTCACAAATCAATTCTTTATTATCTGAAATAATAGAAAGCAGGGCCCCCCAAGAATGGCGTGAGAGTTACCTCAATTATGGTGAAGCCCTAAAAAAGTACTATGATTATCTAACAGAAACTATAGTCACTGCCAACAAGGTAAAAGGTGGTATCTCAATTGACAATCTGAAAGAGGAACTACAGAAATTGGACACTATGAAAAAGGAATCGGAGTCATTTACAATAAAGGCTAATGAGACAAAACCGTGAGATTGCTTGATTTATGATTTTTTGAGTCAAATTTTTTGATAGTGATGGTTTGATGGCATAGAAATTAGATTAATTAAGAGGAAATACGGTTTCTGTATATATCATGTCAACCACAGAAAGTAATCTGCAAAAGAATACTGAGAGCAAGACCAGTAGATTATTAGTAATTTGTGTCGACAGAGACGACGACATTGGAAAAAAGGGAGGAGTTGCCACACCCGTTGTTGGTAGAAATGCATGTATTGATGCTGCACAAAGACTTGCCTTAGAAGATCCCGAAGATGCAGATTCCAATTCAATTTTTGCAGCGGTAAAAACCTATGAAGATCTTGTAAGCAAAGGATATCAAGCAGAAGTAATTATTGTTTCAGGTACAGAAGACAAAGGAGTTGAAGCTGACGAAAAAATAGTTTTACAAGTAAAATCTGTAATGGAAAAATATGCAGCAAATGGTGCAGTTATTGTTTCAGACGGAGAAGATGATGAAAGTGTTATTCCAATAATTCAAAATGTATTACCTATTGTTTCAGTTCGTAGAGTTGTCATGAGGGTTAGTAGAAGTGTTGAATATTCATATGCAGTTTTTGGAAGATATTTGAAAGCAATTGCTTTTGATTCAAAGTATTCAAAATTTTTCCTTGGAGTTCCAGGAATTTTACTTTTGATTGGTGGAATTGCAACCGTGCTTGGATTGACACGAGAAATTTTTGCAATTTTAGTAAGTATCCTTGGAGGAGCATTTCTAATCAGAGCTTTTGATGTAGACCGAGCTTGGTCACATTGGATAAAACCTACACCAGCTGGCTTTATCAGAATATTTACAATGGTCACAGGAATACTTTTGATTTTAGTTTCAATACCCTCAGGGTTGAGTGCTGTTAATCCAGATATCATTACGACAAAACCAGACATACTGAAAGTGGTCACAGACAAAGTGGTAGTAGGCACTTTTGTTTCTGGAATGTTACCATTTTTGTGGATGGGTATTGGATCTATGTTTGGAGGATCATTACTAAGCAGTTGGTTCAAAGGAAGTATGAGATCAATAACAGACATACTAAGAATAGTTGTTTTGATCACACTTTATCCTATTGTATTTCAGTTTACAACAATTATGACCCACAATGAAAGTCCCTTTACTCTACTCCCTCCTCTTTTGCTTGGACTAGCAGTAATACTGATATCTGCCTCAGTCCTCTTCCACAAATATAGAAGGAAGAAAGGCGGTGAAGTATTATCGGAATAAAAGAAAAGGCGCTTCAATTAGCTGGTTTCTATAAAATCTATTCCAACAAGCTAGAAAAAGAAATCAAGAATGGAGTCATTCCAAACCACATTGCAATAATATTGGATGGCAATAGAAGATGGGCAAAAAGAAACCTAGTTCTAAGGATGGATGGTCATTTCCATGGAGCTGACGCTGTTGAAAAATTATTAGATTGGTGTGAAGAAATTAACATAAAGATAATAACACTTTATGTTTTGTCTGCCGAGAATTTGGCACGGGATGATGCTGAATTACATTATCTTTATGATTTGATAAAAGCAAGACTTGAAAAATTGTATAACGATCCACGAATTCACAAAAATCGTATGAGAGTTAAAGCAATTGGACGTGTTGAATTATTACCTGAATCCCTAAAAGAAGTTTTGAATAGGTTAGATGAAGCTACAAAGAATTATGATAATCATTTTCTCAACGTTGCTATAGCTTATGGCGGTCAAGACGAACTCGTAGATGCGGTAAAAAAAATTGCTACCAAAATCAAGGAAGGTTCCATTGATGTTAGTACAATCGATAAAGATGTTATCGAATCCTGTCTCTATACTTCTCATCTGCCACAACCATCACCAGACATGATATTAAGAACGTCAGGTGAAAAAAGGCTTAGTGGCTTTCTACTCTGGCAAAGTGCTTACAGTGAGCTTGTTTTTATGGATGTATACTGGCCAGAATTCAGAAAAATAGATCTAATGAGAGCAATAAGAACATTCCAAAGAAGAGCACGAAGATTAGGAAAGTAGTAGAAAGGAATACGTATCTGAATAATTTGTCCTAAATAATGATTGAAGAGAGATCTGCAGGAACAGTGTTATTCAGGGAAGAGTCGTCTGGAAATCTGTATCTTCTTCTAAACTATCCATCTGGGCATTGGGATTTTGTCAAAGGAAATATCGAAGAAGGAGAAACTCTGAAAGAAACGGTGATAAGAGAAGTTAGAGAAGAAACGGGAATTCATGACGTGAGTTTTGTAGATGGTTTTGAGGATAAAGTAGAATATCATTATCAACGTGATGGCGAATTGGTTCATAAGGAAGTAATTTTCTTTCTAGCTAAAACAAATACAATAGATGTTAAGATTTCTCATGAACATCTAGGATTTATCTGGCTTGGGTATGATGATGCCTT
>JBGPWD010000123.1:0-3042 GCA_041492015.1 Nitrosopumilaceae archaeon | reverse complement strand
CCTGTTTAGATATTATTTTTTGTGTTATGATTAGAATGTCGCCGTCTTTTATTTCTGGTCTTGACGACGATGAGAAAATCAATTTAGAAATGTCGTCATTTTGTTCTATTTCTTTATCTATCTTTACTGGGATTATTTCTAATGACATTTGTGAATTCTACTGTATCATGATTTAAAATAATATCTAATTACGCAACTGTTTGTAATTCAAGTTTCATTCCGTAATGTTTGTTGATAATATCAATTAGCAGTGAGAGATCCTTTTCTTCAAGAGTTACAGTGGCCAAGTCTTTTACAACATCTTGTGCCCTGAATGCAACACCAAGACCGCATATATTGAAAAGTTTAATGTCATTTGCACCATCTACTACGACTACAATGTTTTCCTTTTTTTCCTTCCATTCATTTACTTTGATTATTGCAGATTTTGCCTTGTCAGAATCTACGTGAATTACCACTCCGTCCAATTTTCCATCCTTAAAGACAAGTTCATTTGAAAAAACATAGTCAAGATCTAATTCTTTTTTGAGCCTGTCTGTCATTATTGAAAATCCTCCTGAGATGGCAAGTAATTTCCAGCCTGCAGCTTTCAGGGCACGACATGCTTCTTTTGCACCAGTCATGATTGGGAGAGAGTCAGCAATTTCTTTGCATGTGTCTAAACTTATTCCTCTTAGAGTGTTAATTCTTGTTTTGAGGCCTTCTTCCCAGTTTATTACACCTTCAATTCCTTTCCTTGTAATCTCCCAGATTTCATCTTGCTTGTTTATTTTTTCAGCAAGTATTGGAAGATATTCTGCGTCAAGCAAAACGCCTTCAACATCAAAAATTGCTAGCAACTAGTTTCTGTTTGACAACAGAAATCTAGATTATATTAAGTTTGATAGATAGGTTTTTGATAAACCACTAGCAATATATTTCGCAATTTCTGAAAGATGCCATGGGCGAGCTTCCACACAAATTTGAAGTTCTTATCAAGGTAGCCACTTTACCATACAAGCTTTCAGATAAAATTAAAGAGGAACTTAAAGCCTCTGGCATGATGGATGATAAAGGCAAGTTAAAATTGAAAGGTGTCAGTCCAAAAATGCTCAAACGTATGAAAGAAGAGGGGGTGGATTGCCCCGTTCTCAAATCCGAGATAGGATTTGTTCAATGCTTTGTTTGCCCAAATTTCCAAAGTAGGGTAACTGGAAAAGTACTTTGTAAGGGCGAACCGCTCTAAAAACCAGAAAGCTCATTAGTACATATCCCAAAATGATGTGAATTGAGCAAAGAGATAGGCATAACAGTAAAGAAAAATGAAAATTTTAGTGAATGGTATACACAGGTTGTAATCAAAGCTGAGCTTGCAGATTATGCCCCTGTAAAAGGACTCATCGTACTAAGACCATATGGATACTCAATTTGGGAATCTCTGAAAGACTCGCTTGATGAGAAACTAAAAAGCACGGGTCATCAAAATGGTTTTTTGCCAGTCTTAATTCCAGAATCACTTCTTAGTAAAGAATCAGAACACTTTGCAGGATTTAATCCCGAAGTTTTTTGGGTTACTCATGCTGGAGACTCGGAAATTGGAGATAGGCTTGCATTACGACCAACTTCAGAAACCCTTGCTTATTCCATGTATTCCAAATGGATAAAAAGTTGGAGAGATCTACCATTAAAGATTAATTTTTGGAATACAGCACTTCGCGCAGAAATAAAATCGACAAAACCATTTATTAGAACATCTGAATTTTTATGGCAAGAAGGACACACTGTACATGCCACAAAAGAAGAAGCCGAGAAAGAAGTAATGTCGATACTTGAAATATACAAAAAAACTGTTGAAGAAGAACTTGCCATTCCCGTAATTACTGGTAAAAAAACAGATAAGGAAAAATTCGTAGGGGCAGTTTACACTACAACAATGGAGGCAATAATGCCTGATGGCAAGGCCCTCCAGATGGGAACATCGCATTTTCTAGGGCAGAATTTTTCAAAACCATTTGAGATCAAATTCTTAGATAAAGAAAACATAGACAATTTTGCTTGGCAGACTTCTTGGGGTGTTTCTTGGCGATTGATTGGTGCACTGATAATGGTTCACGGAGATGACAAGGGTTTAGTGTTACCCCCGCGAGTTTCACCAATTCAAATAGTAATTGTTCCTATTTATTATTCTGAATCTGATAAAGAACATATTATTAAAAAATCAAAAGAGATAGAACAAATTCTATCAAAAAAGAAAATCCGAGTCCACATAGACATAAGAGATGAATTTACCCCAGGATACAAATTCCATGATTGGGAGATGAAAGGTGTTCCTTTACGAATAGAGATAGGCCCAAAAGACTTGGAAAAAGGTAAGATGGTATTAGTGAGACGAGATAATCAAAAAAAAACAGATCTTTCTTTTGAAAATGTCGAAAATGGCATAGATTCAATGTTAAATGAGATACAACAAAGTCTCTTTGAGAGAGCAAAGAGTTTCTTAATTGAAAAAACAAAGGTCGTATCAGATTTTGAGAAATTCAAATCAGAGATAGAGAATGGTTTGTTTTTGAATTCGCCTTGGTGTGGTGATCAAAAATGTGAAGAAAAAATAAAAGAGATCACGGGAGCAGACATACGAGTAATCCCTTTTAACAACAAGAAATCAAGTGAACCTTGTATCTCATGTAAAAAGCCTAGTAAAGAAAATGTAATTTTTGCTCGCGGTTATTAATTAGCTAGTTTGCATCAACAACAATAGCGCCTTTCATTTCAGGATGGATTGTAGAATAATACTTGAATGTACCAGTTTTATCTGCGATAAAATTGATTGTCTGAGCTTGGAAATAATTCAATTTTTTTGTATGTACATTAAATTCATCGATGTTTAGATCTTGTTGTGATTGAGTTTCTTTATCCTCGTTGATTACATGTATAGATACTAATTCCCCTTTTATTACATGGATTGAAACATCTATAGCCCCTGTTGTCAGTGATTTTTTGCCTTGCCTAGTTGATTGTTCTTGAAAAATATAACCATCTGTAGTAGTATGAGTGGCTATGATG
>JBGPWD010000138.1:0-2818 GCA_041492015.1 Nitrosopumilaceae archaeon | reverse complement strand
TCACCTTCCCAGAATAGTGCAGTTTTCGTTGGATTTTTTTGCACTATAACGTCTAGTGTGTTGTATGAGGCGTTGAGTTTACCGCCAACAAACCACCTTCCAAATGGCGGATTCCACTGTAAGGTATTATTCCATTTTTCAAACCAGTGAAGGTTTTTGGCCTGCTCTGCCCAGAATTTTATATAATCTTCGTCTGCTTTTTTTCTTGTCTGGGAATCGTTGTTTCCTAGTCCTATGGTATAATCTTCCAACAAGATACTCTGTAGGCTGTCTTAAAAAAAAGATTTGTTTAGACAAGAAGGTTTGGAGCGAACTCTATTTCCTATTCTTATGACTTATTGGGTTGACATCCTACTAAGCCAATCTGAATCTTGAGATTCTTCTACACCATCAGCTCCAATGGCAACAGGCTTTTGCGATGGTATGGGGGGAGGCGTATTACTAATCGCTTGGCTTGGTATTGGTGCTACAGTTTTAGGTGGTTCCGTAATCGGGGTGCTTTCTACTTTTCCCAAATATGAAACGGCGGCTGAATGAAGTTCTTCCTTTGGGTTTTCCGTTCGCTCCACATTTTCCACGGAGAGGTCTGTTATTTTGTGTTGAATGGTTACAATTTCTGCTTTCTCATGTTCTATGTGTTCTACTATTTCGACAGTCTGTGTCTTTACAGATTCATACTTTGCGTCAGAAATCTCGTTGCTCTTGTATTGCAACTTGGCATCAAACACAAGCATTCTGATTGACTTGAGTTGGCTATCCAATTCTGCCAGTCTGTGATCTAGTTTTTCTTTAATTTGTTTTTCTGTTTCTTCTAGAGTTAGTAGTTTCATCCTGTATTTTTCGTGGATGAGCTCTGCATCCTCCTTCATGTCGTCGTTTTCAGATACGATGTCTATCAAAGCTCGTATTCGGCGCAATGTAAGACCTTTTTCGCGCAACAATCGCTGTGCTTCTAATCTCCACCTTGGAATGAAAATTACAAAAGCTCCTTGTACGACTAGTTGCTCAAATGGTATCTGCCTTAGTCCTTCAGAACCACAATCAACACCAACGGTTTGTACACTTCCATCGATATCAGTTATAGTACCGACGACTTTGCCGATAAAAGTGCCGTACATGTCCTTGACGTGCTTGCCGATAAACTCGATCTCTTCTTTGCTCATTGAATAAGGTTTTAGACTTTATATAATCAACAAAGTGTTAACAAGCTTTCCCGTTTTAGTAAGATCATTTTAGCTAAAGTTTATGAGAAGAATTATGGAAATTTCTCCACAATTTTAAAATGCCTTTACTTTTTACCAAAAATATGATTCAAAAAGATGACTTGGACCAAATCCTGCATTTTGTATCAAAAAGGTGGATAGACCTAAGTCGCGATCCGCAAAACAAATCCTTTGAAAATCTGCCGACAGATTTTTGGATGAACTCTATTGGTGGAAAAGCTGGAACTGGAAGATGGGTAACAACTTTGATGTATACCGAAGATGAATCAGAAGCTGAATCATTTAAAGAAGTTTTACTCAGATGGCAATCAAAACACAATTCAGGTAATAACAATCCAGCTGATCTATTGCAGATTGGAAAAAAGTAGTTATTTATAATTGAATAACAGTCCGAAAATAATGTCGGAATTTTCAGAGTCTGAAAAAGAAATTTTAGCAAAGCACTTTTCAAATGTAGAGGACTCTGTTTTTGCAATCATTACTCCAAGACAGGTTGATCGCGGTGCCCTGATGTCAAGATATAGTAGAACTGACAAGAGCATGCGAAAAATTTTTCTTGACGAGTTTTTACAAAATGAAAATCGCGGTGAAGAGTTTTACAGTAAAGTTTTGCTTGAATACGGAGATGACTCTGTTGCTGAGCTTGGCGAAGCACAGATTGCTATCGAAGGACTGTCAAACATTGCAGTAAAAAAAATTGAAGACCGCAGAATTGGTTTATCATATCTTGAAAAATCTTCCCGTTATGTTACCTGGGATAAAAAAATTAATGGCCAATACAAATTTTTCAGGGAGCCTGACATTATGAATTCAAAATATGCAGATGCATATTTGGAATCATGTAACTTTGATTTTGAAATATATTCAAAAAATATCCAGCCAATGATTTCCTACATTTCCGAAAGAGAACCTATTGATGGCCAGAAATTTAAAAACACCCAAGGCGAAGAGGTTGCATTCTCACGCCTATCAAGTGAAGAAGATATCAAGTCAGCAACAAGAATTTACAATGCTACAATAAAAGCAAAGGCACTTGACATACTGCGAGGAATTCTGCCTGCATCTACACTTACAAACGTGGGAATAACTGGAAACGGCAGGGCCTTTGAATATCTTCTTACCATATTGTATAGCTCCAGTTTACAAGAAGAGAGAGTGATTGCATCAAAGATGCATCATGAGCTTGATAGTACCATACGATCATTTGTGAAAAGGGCTGATGACAAGTATGGCAAGGCCTTGCAAAAATACCTAGGTGAGATAAAGACAATTTCATCTGGTATGAACAAGAAATACCTCAAGGCCAAAAAGAGCCGTGATTTTCTTGTCAATTTAGTTGATAATGATTCAGAAAAAAAGGCAGAAGAAAAGATAATTTCTGCCATATTATACGAGCAAGCGCAGGGAATTTCTTATAAGGATATAGTTTCTAAAGTAAAAAAAATCGGTTCTGCAGACAGGAAAAAAATCATACAATCATTTGTCAGTCTTCGCCAAAATAGAAGACATAGGCCACCAAGAGCTTTTGAAATGACAGAATATACTTTTGATTTTTTAGCAAACTTTGGAATGTTTCGTGATTTGCATAGACACCG
>JBGPWD010000163.1:0-2314 GCA_041492015.1 Nitrosopumilaceae archaeon | reverse complement strand
GTTACTGCGGTAATCTATAATCCAAACAATGAATTTGTACTTTTATTATCTGGAATTTCCGATAGTAGTACTCACACATTTCAAATAATTATTGATACTAGTAGCCAAGAAAATCAACACAAATTCTCTTTAAAAGGAATTTACAATGCGACTGCATTTGTTGCCAATAAGACAGCTGGAAAAACAATAAATTTTATTTTTTCACCTGATGGGTCTCCTATGTTACCTTCTCAGCCAACAAACTTCAAGGCAACTCCTACCTCCTCAACAGAAGTAGTTCTTAGCTGGGCTATTCCATCGTTAAATGGCGGTTCGACAATAAACGGATACAAAATTGAAAGAAATGATGGAAGTGGATTTAATGTAATTCAAAACACACAAACAACAACATATCAAGACACAGGTTTAACTCCAAGTAAACAATATTCCTATAGGGTATCCGCAATGACCTCTGCTGGTACAAGTAATCCATCTGATGTAATGTCTGCAACAACACTGTCAGCACCAACACAGGCTAACTCTGGTTCTACTGTTCCACCAGTCCAAAATAATGCTGGAGCCTCTAGTCAAACAACTAATGACAATCAATCAATTGATGAAATAATCAAACAAAGAATTGAAAATGCAAAGCGATTACAACAACTGTTACAAACAAAATCGAACAAAATCTCATTAAAAGAAAATATAGGCGTTGGAGATTTAATTGGGAATACTTTTCCATCACAAACACAAAATTTAGGTAGCATTCTACAATCGTTTGACTTTAACAATCTTTTGTATCCCTTGATGGTTGTAGCTGGAGTTGGCGTTATTGTAGCAGTTATTATTGTAAAGAAAAATGGACTTTGGTTTAATCCAAGTTTCAAATCAACAGACAAACATTATCCAAGTGATTCAACGGAATCAGAAAAACAAGATGATGTTTCAGTCGAAGAAGATTATTCCCTTTTGATCCTAAAAAATAGACTTGCCAAGGGCGAAATAACAATTGAAGAATACAACAGGCTAAAAGATGCTCTAAGAGAATCCTAGTTAATTAATTTGAAAGAATCGACTCTGGCAAGTTGATCATTTATCTGGGTTTCATTTTCATTGCCATATGAAATTAAGATTCTATCACTAGCCTTAAACACATAATTACGAATACTTGGCACCTGTTGGTGATTTATGTAGAATTTTAGAGTGTACTTGTCATCGCTACAAAATTGTCTTTTGTCTGGGAAGATAAAGCACTTGTCAGTTAATCCTATGTGCAACGAATCAAAGAAAAATCCCATGGTTACATTTGCCGCATGCATGTGAACTGTTTCCCCATTGTCTTTTTCAACATGTATGTAGGGACTCTTTAGTTGGTAAGCTGGAGAAGAATAGTCAAACATCTGGTTGTAAATCATGGTTAACAATCCTGCATGAATGTGGACTCCGCCAAGTGGGCCTGCTTTTGGTGGCACTCCTGTAGGAGTTACAGTAGTTGATAATTCATAGAAATTATAACTTGTAATTGCAAGAACTGCAATGATTCCACCAAAAACGCCAAGAGCTATCAGTTTGTATTTCACCTTTTGTTTTTGATGTTTTTCAACGTAACTTTCTCGTTTTTTTTCTCGCTCTTCTCGATATTTTTTGCCCATGGGTTGATAAAAGTCAAATTTTCACCCTAAATAACAGTATCTAGTAATACCAGACGGTCATTAATTACAAAACCAAAATCTGCGAAGAATTAAGATGATTTTTTCTGTGTTTTATCTATTGGCACTTTCACGTTAGTCTTGTGTGTGTCTTCAGCAGCTTGTATGTCAGCTTTTATGTTATCTTTTGTTTTAGCTGTATTTACCACATCTGTGCTCTTCTCTGAATACCCTTTGAGCTTACTATTTGCTTTCTCTTTAAGCTGATTTATCGCTGCCTGTAGTTTCTCTTTGGCTTCCTTCACTTTGGCAACTATTGACTTGTCTTTTGGTAATTTGAGATTGGTTTTATAATGATCTTCAGCCGGTGTTATATTGGGTTTCTCGTGTGATACATTTTCCTTTGCAAAAGCAAAATTTGTTAGTGAATTACTTGCAAGGCTAAAAAGCAATACAAAAATCACGAGTCCTGCAAGTCGTCCTAGGTTCATTTTGTTGGAACTTTGTTTCATTTTTCTCTAATCCTGTTGCATTTTTCACATCATTAGTTCCAGTATGTATTTTTCTGTTACATATACAAAATAAGGCTTATTTCTGAGTTGAACTAATTTCAAAACCCTCAAAATCTTATACTGTGTTTCATTTTTTTGCATTAATTTAAATAAAATACTACAACGCAATACTGT
>JBGPWD010000153.1:0-2470 GCA_041492015.1 Nitrosopumilaceae archaeon | reverse complement strand
AGTGGTGTCTCAAAAGGACCTGCAGCAGTGATAAAAACACACCATAATGTTGGTGGTCTGCCTTCATGGCTTAACATGCAAGTATTAGAACCATTACGTTTTCTCTATAAAGACGAGGTAAGGAAGGTTGCAAAGGCTTTGGGTGTATCTGATAAACTATTAAACCGTCACCCGTTTCCAGGACCAGGTCTTGCAGTCAGGATTATTGGAGAGGTAACAGAAAAGAAACTACGAATTTGTAAGCTTGCAAGCAAGATTGTGGAAGAAGAACTTGTCGCAGCAAATTTGAACGATAAAGTCTGGCAAGCCTATGCAGCTGTAGGAGATGATAAAGCAGTCGGAGTTGTAGGAGATGAACGAAAATATGGGTATATTGTTACGGTTAGAGTAGTAGATTCCACAGATGGAATGACTGCAGACTGGACTAGGCTCCCTGCCAATATTTTAGAGAAGATAAGCAATAGAATTACTAATGAGATCGAAGACTCGGCATGGGTTAGCTATGTTATTTCAAGCAAACCGCCAGCAACTATCGAACCCCAGTAAAAATGATTTACCCCCTTTTCATGAAGAAAAACATGCTGTTGTCGTAAAACTTTAGGTGTAGTGTAGATCAGTATTTCTCAATGAAACAGAGATACGTATTTTTGTTAATAATCCTCCTTTCCGTATTTGGAGTGTTCTATCCAAGTTTTCCTGCACAATTCATTCAACCATGTGTAATTAGTGCATGTGATAATGGGAGAATATCTCTTTATGATATGATGTTGAATTGGCAAGCACTACAAAAACGTGGTATACAATGATCACATGACTCTCAAAGGTAAGAAGAATACTGATGAAATCCTTGTTTTTACACGGCTATGGACTGTCAATCAAAGTAAAAAACACACGAATGGTCTTTTCCCAAGGGGTTGATCCTTTTTTATCGAACCTCAGTAACCAACGATAATACTTCTTGCATTGTAGGTGGAATGCCGTTTGAATTACCAACATATAACGATGCAGTTGCATTTGCAAAAAGTAATCTTTCCTTTGGCTCTAGATTAGCAAGATAGCCCAAAATATTTGCAGCATCCCAAACATCACCTGCACCTGTAACAAACTTTACAGTAGTAGGGAATGATTTTACAAATTCTGCCTCTTTACCGTTTGACCAAAAAGATCCAAAAGAAGTATGTAAATCAATTGGTATTGATGCTTTTTCTGAAAGAGTAGAAATAAGTTTTTTAGTGTCATTTTCTTCAGTTATATTTCCTAGTCCAAATTGTTTTAAGAGTAAGTTGCATTCGTTTTCATTGAGAGATAAAGAATCAAGATTTGGGGCAAGCTCAGATATTGCCATTTTGAATTCACCTTGTCTGGTTTGTATGTCTGCAGGATCCAAAAAATGTAGGGATTTTAGTGATTTTTCAAAGACAAATTTCGAAAGATCTGTACCTTTTTCATTACTTGCCCAGTTTGTTACTATGATTGCATCAGCATTCTTCACTGCATTTTGTTCTTTTGGACCAAGCTTTTCAGGTCCAAAGTTTTCATTGTCTCCTAAATCAGACAACATAATATTAACAACACTTCCATTGTTAGAAAATTCAAATGAGGTAGTCATACCTGGTTTTCCATCTATAACATACAAAGATGTTTTTGGAAACTCAGAAAACGTATCATGAAGAATTTGTGAACCTGTTTTATTGGCTACAGTTATCAATGAAACTGGAGCGTCTAGTCTTGCAAGTGCAAACGCAACATTTGTTGCATTACCTCCTTTAAAATCCACCTGAGGAATACCTCTGATACTTCCTCCAAAAACTTTTTTTTGTAAAATAAGATCAAATACTTTTGTAATGTCATCTATCTTTACTATTCTGTCTAGAAAAAAATCATTTAAAACAACAACTGAGCCAACAAAATTAAGATTTTGTAGCTGCTCTAACATGAGAAGATTTTAGCCCATTGGAGGATGACCATGCCCTCCGCCACCGCCTCTGGCTCCGGAGGATGCTATTACATCATCTATTCTTAAAATCATACAGGCTGCTTCGGTTGCAGATTTAATTATCTGCTCCTTTACAGCTACTGGTTCTATGATATCAAGTGCAAACATATCTGCGATGCGTGTGTTTCTTGCATCAATTCCAGTCCACTTTCTTCCCTGAGATTGTTTTGCTCTAAGCGTAACCATTGTGTTTATTGGATCCATTCCTGCATTTTCTGCAATTGTAAGAGGAATGATTTCCAGAGCTTCAGCATATTTTTTGATTGCAAGTTGTTCTCTTCCCTCAAAACGATCTGCCCAATCCTTAAGATGGAAAGCAAGGAATTCTTCAGGGGCACCTCCACCTGCAACAATTGCTGGATTTTCTATTACATCTTTAACTACCATTAAAGCATCATGCATTGATCTATCTACTTCATCTACTACCCTTTGTGAACCACCTCTTAGAAGAAGTGTTATTGCACGTGGGTTTTT
>JBGPWD010000115.1:0-3219 GCA_041492015.1 Nitrosopumilaceae archaeon | reverse complement strand
CAAAAGACAACTTGGAACCCTTTTTATAACTTGGGGACTTGAAAAATATACTCATTATGGCTGGTGGAATTTTCACACAATTTTTGAGTGCGGAATATTTGATTCCAATTTTTCTTGGAACAATATTTATTGCATCATTGATTGCCTCCAAAATAAAAATTCCATATACGATGGTTCTTGTTGGAGTGGGAATTGCAATATCTCTGTCCCATTTTACAGGATTTAACCTTGCCAATATTACCCAGTTTAAAGTTGATCCAAAACTGATTCTGTATTTCATAGTACCACCATTAATTTTTGAAGCTATGATGAAAATCAAACATGAAGAATTCAAGCAGATTCAAATATCAGCACTTTTGTTATCGACTGTTGGAATCCTTCTTGCTACCTTGGTGGGAGGATTTCTTTTAGTCTATGCGGCAGGTTTACCATTTCTCGTATCTTTTGCTTTTGCAGCTTTAATTGCACCGACAGATGCAGCTATCGTAATTGAGGTATTCAAGAGAGTAAGGGTTCCAAAATTGCTTGCCACGTTAATGGAGTCTGAAGCAAGTTTCAACGATGCTACTGGTGTCATAATATTTTCATCAATAATTGCTATTGCCGCAGCCCAGGGTTCATCACTTGGAACAGAAAATCTTGCTGACAAGATTAATGTAAACATAATTGAAGAAATAGAACATTTTGCACTAGTATTTTTTGGCGGAATAGCGATCGGATTAGCTATTTCCGCAGCAGCACATAGATTGCACAAGTTATTAGATGATCCATTTTCAGAGACAGCTCTTTCAGTGGCAGTAATGTTTGGTTCAGTAGTAGTTGCAAATTCAGTAGGGGTATCAGGTCTAATAGCAGCAGCTGTAGCCGGGTTATACTTTGGAAATATAACCATGAAGTTTGAAAAAATCATCAGCCCAAAGGTGAGGACATTTACTTCTAATTTTTGGGAAATGATTGCCTTTTTTGCCAATTCCCTAGCCTTTCTCTACCTAGGATTAAGCATGGACTTGATAAGGATTGGTCAAAATCTCCCTCTGATAATACTAGCATTTGTTGTTGTGTTAGCTGCAAGAGCCGTATCCACTTATCCAATACTCCGTTTAACTAACAAATTTACCAAAGAAAGTATTCCAAGAACATGGCGAAATGTTGTGTGGATTGGCGGCATGAGAGGGGCTCTCTCTGTAGCATTAGTAGCAACACTTCCAGAAAGCGAGTTTAAGGAAACTTTACAGACAATAACTTTTGGCGTGGTTCTTGCATCTTTAATAATCCAGTATTCAGCGCTAGCAAGGTACATCAAAAAAGCATTTCCAGAGAAGATGCCAGAAGAACAGTCATAATCGGAAGAATACATCGCAATATTAATCTCAAACACAAGATAAATTGATTTTAATGAAGTTTTCTGGGCCAACAAAGAACATTGACGTATTAATCTCTGAAGGAATTTCACTTATCAAGACTAGTAAACATAAAGACGCAATTTCGTTTTTTGATAAAGTCCTAAAAACAGATCCTCAGAATGTTGATGCATTATACAACAAAGGACTTGCATTAACTAATCTTGGTAAAAACAGAGACGCAATATCATACTTTGAAAAGATTTTAAAAGTAGATCCAAAACATGTTGCGGCTCTCAATAACATAGGAAACTCGCTTGCAGAGCTTGGGCATTATGAACAGGCCATAACATCATATGACAAAGCTTTACAAATCAAACCAGATTATGCTGCAGCATTGTACAATAAAGCAATTGCAAAAAATAAGCTTGACCAGCATGAAGAAGCAATAGCTTGTCTTGACCGTTCACTAGAATTAGAACCAGAAAATATTGATACATTGTTTTACAAAGGATTAGTTCTTGGCAAACAAAAAAAACATGAGGAGTCACTTGCCTGTTTTGATATGATTCTAAGCATCGAACCTTACCATTATGAAGCCTTATTTTACAAAGGTACTGAACTAGCTGAGCTTGGCAGACATTTAGATGCCATATCTACATTTGATTTAGTTTTAAAAGAGCATCCAAAAAATAGCAACGTGATATATGCCAAATCTCGCAGCAAGGCAGAGATTGGTGAAATTGACGACTCGTTGATCCTACTTGCAGAAGCTATATCACATCATGGCAAGACTATAAAGAATTGGGCAATAAAGGACAAATCATTTAAGAACCTAAAAGATGATTTGCGATTTAGAGCTCTTGTGAGATAGGTGAAAAAATTGTCTGAAGATTTAATAAAAACTGTTCAAAAACTAATAGATTCGGGAAAAGGCGACAGTAAAAGACTGCATGAAATTTTCAACGTCTTAAAACAAGGAGCACCACTTTACCTATCGGATTACAAATATCTAGAGAATCTGACCAAGGCAATTGAGGAACAGCAGCAAATTTCAGAGTCTGAAAAAGATGAGCCAAAAAATAAAAAACAAAATAAAAAATCTGAAACGATCAACAAATCAGAAAAAATTCAATCAAAAGGCGACAGCGCTCTTAAAATTTTAAAAAATCGACTTGCTGCAGGAGAGATAACCATAGAGGAATTCCAAGCTCTAAAGAAGGTCTTAAAAGAAACCTAATGAATTTTGGTTCTAGATGAATCATTTTATCTTAAATCTTAAATGTAATCAAATCAAGATTGTTGTAGGCCGACAAGTATTGCAATTATCACAGTTTGATGTCTATAACAGTCAAGTTGACACTTTACATTGTTGCACTTGTTGGTTAAAGAGACAAACCAATCTTCATAATGGTGATTAGGTTTGTCAAAGTTTATTCCACTACCCCCAGCCCCAGTGCTTATGACATGTTTTGGGCATTGTGGTATAGGATTGGGTGCAGAGGCGTACAGAAGATTACTGCTTGATGTTGGGGCAGATCCGCTCAAACCTACTCTTAAAGGTGAAAAAGAAGAATCACGGGTACTGAAAAGATATGGCAGTACCATTCTGAGATTCCCACCTTCTTATGGAAGTAGTGAGATACCGCTTATCCCAAGGGCATTGCTGATAGATTTGGATCCAAGAGCTGCCAATCTCATTTTACAATCATATCCTGATCTTTTTGCTTTACGAGACAAACACGTCATACATGGTTCAGGAGGGGCAGCAAGAAATTGGGCAGAAGGCAGAACGCGATTCGTAAAAGAAGTCAGTGCCAAGTTTGATATGCAAAAACAAATCGCGGCTCTTTCACCAGAACCAGTTAGGGGGTTCTGT
>JBGPWD010000167.1:0-2285 GCA_041492015.1 Nitrosopumilaceae archaeon | reverse complement strand
CTTGTATGCAATACAAAGGCGTCTGATGATGCTATTACTTATGCAAACTGCATAGGTCAAAAATTATTGTGTTGGAGATACCCGCCTAATAAGGGACTTGAAAGAATGATAGAAGACAAGGGATTGTATCCAATAACAATTTTAGGATTGAGTAGAAAAGAATTGGATGTCCTATCTAAAAACAAAATTATGTTAGCAAAAGAATTGCTTTCATTTGATGGCAACAAATTAACCCAAAAAACGGGGATTTCCTATAATAGATTACAAAGGCTGCAGAACCTTGTAAGACAAATTCTTGGTTAGTGTTACATATTAAAAATTTGATTTGAGGAGACATGAATATAGTTCAAAATATATCAGAATGATAATATCATGCTTGAAAATTGTAACGTATCATATATTATACGAGAAATAAAAAATCATTAATGCAACTAAAAGCGGAAATCTTGGGCATAGATTCAGGTGGAAAACCTATGGTATTTCTCAACACCCTAGATGCAGATGAAATTGGTGTTACTGCCTCAGAAAGAATAAGGATCACATCAAAGGCAAACACTATTACTGCCTTGGTTGGAATTGCTACAACTATAAAAAAGGGCTTTGTTGGAATAAACGAAGAAGTTCTAAAAATACTAAAATTAAAACAACATATGATAGTTGACATCGAAGTTGCTCCATTTCCAAAATCGCTTCAATTTATCCACAACAAGTTAACTGGCAAAAGACTGCTATACGATGAAATTCATGAAATTGTAAAAGACGTTGTTCAGGGCAATCTAAATGAAAGTGAGATAGCTGCATTTGTGACAACACTACACCTACAAGGTTCGGATCTTGATGAGGCTACAAGTTTAGCTATCTCTATGGTAAACACTGGTAAACAACTAAAACTTGGCAATAAAATTATTGTCGATAAACACAGTATTGGTGGAGTCCCGGGAGACAAAACTACCCTTTTGGTGGTGCCAATTGTTGCTGCAGCAGGTTTGATTATTCCAAAGGCATCATCACGTGCAATAACTTCTGCGGCTGGCACAGCTGATAGAGCTGAAGCAATAATGCCAGTAGATCTTGAGATTGAAGAGATGAAGAAAGTTGTAAAAAAATCTAATGGATGTATTGTGTGGGGAGGTTCATTGGAGCTTGCACCTGCTGATGATATTTTTGTTAGAACCGAGTATTCATTATACATTGATCCACTACTTTTGCCCTCTATTATGAGTAAAAAGAAAGCTGTTGGTGCCACACATCTTGTTGTAGATATTCCTACAGGACGTGGCGCAAAGATGAAGACTATAGGAGAATCGGACCTTCTAGCTAAAGATATAATCGAACTTGGCAGAAGACTTGGTATACATACACAATGCATAATAACGCACGGTGAACAACCCGTAGGTTATTCTTTAGGTGCGTCACTTGAAGCAAGGGAAGCTTTGGGAGTGTTAATGAATAAAACTAACATGCCAGATTTAGTAGACAAGGCATGTCATCTAGCCGGCTCTATTTTTGAAATGGTAGGAAAGAAGAATGGCTATTATCTTGCAAAAGAAATTTTACAAACAGGCAAAGCAGAAAAAAAACTACGAGAGATTATCTCACTTCAAGGCGGAAATTCAAAAATAAACCTTGATGATTTTGAAATAGGACAAGATTTTATTCATGTTAGGGCCAAAAACGCTGGTCAAGTCTTATGGATAGATAATAACGCACTAGTTGAGATTGCAAGAGCAGCAGGGTCTCCAAAGGACAAAGGATCTGGTATTTTATTAAATAAAAAACTAGGGGACAAGATAAGAATTAGTGAAATTTTATTTACGATTTATGCTGAAAAATCGCGTAAACTTTCAAGAGCCGAACAAGTGCTTAGAGCGCAGGAACCAATTGGCATAGGGGCAAGAACGGAAATGTTCATACACAAAGTCAAAGAATCTCCAGTAGTGAGAAGGTCATTTGAGTTAGACAGGTGATATTTTTCTAACGGGCTTTCTATTAATAAAAAAATAAGAATTTGAAATAAGAGTGTCTAAATGTATTTAATCTACAAAGTCTATGAATCTCTAAAAATGATCAATAAAGGTTGTAATCGAACTCAATTTTGATGGATATTGGTCACAAAACGGGTGCAAAATAAGACCAAGATGGTGCCCTAGTCCCATCGGACTCAAACCTTGTAAACCTAAAACTGAATAGTATAGAACCAAAACCACCTCGTTCCACAAATTTGAGAATTGGTTTAGACCCAAAACGTATTCTTAAAGTAGTTATTTTGTAAACAACTTACTATT
>JBGPWD010000107.1:0-3293 GCA_041492015.1 Nitrosopumilaceae archaeon | reverse complement strand
CGAACTTGTTAGCAGGCTCGATCAAAGTAAGGCCGGCAGTCCATATAGTCCATGATGCCATTGTCACAGGGAAGCTTCGACGTGGACAAACAATATTTGAAGCGACCTCTGGTAACTTTGGGATTGCTCTAGGACAGATAGCAAAGATTGGCCTAGATGTCGTTACCCTTGTCTCTAGAAATCTTCAAGAAGGAGTCTTCGAGGAGTTGAGAAACGAGAAAATACGTATCATAAATCTTGACATGGACATCTGCCCTGCTCCAGGAATGAAGGACAACCCGAATCTTTTGGCTGCCAAAGCAACCGCTTCGAACATTCGCTCACAGCTCTCTGAATTAGGGTTTGACCCCGCTATTTTCGATAAATCGCTTTCTGAAGTAGAAGCACTTCTTGCGAGCCAAGACATAATAAACTTGGCAAAGCTTCTTGCAAAGATCTATGGGTGTTTCTGTCCAGAACAATACGACAACGAGCTGAACATTGAGGTACATAGAACTGTGACCGCCGCGGAGCTTGACCAGCAATTGCGTGAACAAGGCCAGTCGCTTGCCGAATTTAGAATTGTCTGCACCTTTGGTACAGGTGGTACCTCGGGTGGCTTGAGCAGATACTTGATGGAAAAATATGGCAAGAAATCGCTGCATGTAGTCTTTCCACTAGGTGATCAAGATGTTGCAGGAATAAGGACAAAAGGTAAGGCAGAAGGTTTGAAGTTCTACGAGCCTGAAAGATATGCTGGACAACATGAAGTTGATTTTGGGCAGGCAAAACGTTTGCTAAAGTTTTTCGTAGACAAAGGTCACGACATGGGGGAAAGCAGTGCTCTTGCGCTTTACGCAGTGATGCAGATGGCAAACTTTGGCGGTTATGGAGGAAAGTTTGTCGTAATAATTGCGGATGGAATCCAAAAGTACAGAAAGAACATGACAACGACAGAGAAGCAGAACCGACTGCAGGTTGATCTGCAGGAAGCTGTCTCGAACATCGGGGACTATGACAGAGTTCTCTGGATTCACACACAGTATACTCCACAAAAGGAAGGGATAGAGCTAATTGCAAATTCGCTGGGCGTTGATGAAAGCAAGATCTCTGTCCCAAAGGCCAGAGATGTGGAGCAACTTTTAGCAACCCAAGAGATTCCAAAAGAATTAGATGGTGCATTGGGAGGAGCTGATGGCAAGTCGTTGCTTGTTTGCATGATGGGAAATACTTCGCTTATGGTTGCTCGAGTACTCGCGGGCAAAGGAATTGTAGCTGAAAGTTTGAATGGCGGGATAAACGCACTTTCTCAAGGAAAAGGCAAACAAATTTCTGAATTGGTGCGATTAGCTACCGAATAATTGAACTTTTTTGTAAAGTCAATAATATTAGTAACAATCACCTCATCATTTTGTTGTTCTCAAGAATTCTTGTTGCAGTGGACGGGTCAGAATCATCAAAAAAGGCCTTTGAAGAATCAATTTACCTTGCACAAAAATGCAATTCAAAATTAGATGTAATTCATGTGGTATCATGCGAATTGGGAGGTGATAGTGCTACAACATTTGAATTAATAGATGAACTCAAAACCAAAGCCGAAAAAATGCTAGATGAATATAAAATTCAAGCTGCAAAAAATAATGTTCCAATAGAGATAATGATAACACAAGGAGATCCTGCCCAAGTAATAATTGAGATTGCAAAAACCAAAAAACATGACTTGATTATTATGGGAACACGTGGCAAGAGCGCGTTTCAAGAATTGCTAATTGGTAGCGTCTCACAAAAAGTAATGCACCATGCCAGTTGTCCCGTTATGGTAGTTCGATAGAACTAGCTATTTTATTTTAAAGATAGATTCTCATGAATTCAGACCAAAGATCTGACACAAAGTATTGATTCAAAAATTATGAATGAATCAATGCCGATTTCTATGAATTGCTTTCTAATACATGAGATTTAGATACAAGAAATTTTATAAAATAGTGATTATAATTGTAGAAATTCTTTAGATTATTATTCTTAGGATAAATTGTCATATGAAATTAACATAAAATAGATAAAAATTATATGTGGGAAAATATAATCCCAACCCATGGCAGAAGCAGCTAGCGGTCTCATATACCTTGCAACAGCAGGAGCTCTGGCATTAACTATTGCAATTTACTTTGGTGAACGTGCCAATAGGTACCGAAGGATGAAAGCGAGTAAACACGCTGGTACTTATGGATTCAACTTTGAAAGCAAATAAAAAAAGAACATCTAATGAAAGTCAGTATACAAAACTAGTGGAAACTATTCCAGTTCTTTAACTAAATTCAACTTATTATTTTGTAGAAAGACATCGAACTTTATGAATTCCATTGCATGAATTTCCTTACACTGCTTAATGTATTTTGCAGGAACAAAGTGTTCGCATCGCTCTGATCCTTTTTGACGTTCTTAATGTCCTTTTTAAGGTCCACAATTTTGCAATACCTGTCATCCTGTCCAGTCTTTTTCTTTTTTCCATCGTCACATTCATTATTTTTGCCTTTATCTTTGTGATCATCTTTGCCTTTTCTATCTTTGTGTTTTGCGTCATTCTCATGATTATCCTTACCATTATTTTGATTGTTATTGCTGTTAGTGGCATATGCTGCAGTAGGGACAAGTAATGCAGAGCCTAATAGTATTGCGATCATAATTGTAGCTAATCCGATGTAAAGTTTTTTTGTTTCCCTCATGGTATCGTTGAGATGAAAAATAAATATTAAAGACTTGCGCAGCTTTTCTCAGTGTAATTATTTTGTAATAAATACAGTTTCCTGTTTTGGATAAGAAAGCTTGTTATGATTTAATATGATTTTTATCATTGTTGTAGCTACCTTCGAGGAACAGACAACTCCGTATACGTGATCTTCACGTAATTACTATTAGAAGGTGAAAATGCGTTGACTATGGTAGAAAACGCCCGCTGCACAAAGTCCATAGATGGAAAACATGACTGGACACCAGAGACTAGTTTTTCCATCAAATGTACTAAATGTGGTGCTGTAGAAAGTAGCGGCTATTAAATAAAAAAACTAGTATGTATTTGGCCACTGGCATCCAGTTGATATTTTGTGGTACATCTTTAATTTGTAAGCGAGATTTCGTGAAAATCAAACACTTTGCATTTGCATTGATTTTCTAGCATGCTAGTCAAACTTGGTTCTACTTCAGAACCATTTACAAATCGCTTTAGTGGAACTCCGCCATCTGCTTCCATGAATACAGAAAAAGAGGTGTCAGACATTTTTTTGTATTTTATGTGATAGATTTTTTTCTGGTTT
>JBGPWD010000071.1:0-4618 GCA_041492015.1 Nitrosopumilaceae archaeon | reverse complement strand
CTCTCTGAAGTTTCAGTTACTCTGGATGAAGAAAGTTGAACAGCAAAGTCACGCAGTTTAGTTCTACCCTCAGCTTCATCTTTTGCAAAACCAGAATCAACAAGAACATGCAGCTTCGACGATTGTATGTTTTCTATCTTGGACTCGTCCATCAATTCTACGTCAATTGAATTGTTTTTCAAAAATTTTAGTAATGAAAGATCATTAACAGAAATTCCAGGACCTAATTTTGAAAGAAAATCCACCAATTGTGTAAGATCTGACTCTCCTTTTTTTATCTCAACATATTCTCGTGCAGCGTCTGAAAATGGAATTGATTTTACACGTGTATTTTCATCAAATACGGCAATTCCTAATTCTGTTAAAATAACAAAATGCATATTCACAGTTTTCCCACGCCTTACTAAAAAAGGTAACATTCTAGGAGTGGACATGCATTAACTGTTATAAGAGAATAATTTTTTATAATCAGAAGTGAAACCTGACATCTCAACTGGAGTGGGCGCAATTAAGATTGAACGACCCACGATGCTTGCCTCGGGTATTTTGGGGATATCACTTGAGGTTTTTGATCGTCTATATAAAGAGGGGGCGGGGGCGCTAGTTACAAAATCACTAAGCAAAGAACCTTGGGAAGGTTATCCAAATCCTACAGTAGTTGGTGTAAAAGCAGGTTATCTCAACGCAGTAGGTCTTTCAAATCCAGGTGCTCCATATTTTGCAAAAATGATTTCATCAAACAAAACAGTTCCAATAATTGTAAGCTTGGTTGGCTCAATTCCAGAAGACTTTGACTTTATGATAAAACAATTTGAAAATATCAAAATTCTTGGATACGAGCTTAACTTGTCATGCCCACACGTTGAAAAAGTAGGACTAGAAGTAGGCGATGATCCTGAGCTTGTACACAAAATAGTAAAATCTGTAAAAGCTAAATCCAAAGTTCCAGTAATAGCTAAAGTGGGTTTGGGTTCATCAGACTATCTTGAAACTGTACGGGTTGCTTGTGAATCAGGAGTTGATGCAATTACTGCTATAAACACGGTTCGTGCGATGGCAATAGATGTGGAAACAACTCGACCTATTCTTAGTCACAAAATAGGAGGTCTATCTGGTTCTGCAATAAAACCAATTGCGGTAAGATGTGTTTATGAAATCTCATCCCAGTTTGATATTCCAATTATTGGGTGTGGCGGAGTTTCAAGCTGGGAGGATGCAATTGAATTCATACTTGCTGGTGCTAACGCAGTACAAATTGGTAGTGCGCTAGTGGACAAATGGGTTGGTGTATTTTCGGAAATTAATAATGGTATCTCAAAATATATGGAAAAGAAAAATTTTTCAAAGATAAAGGACATGATTGGGATTGCAAAGAAATCCTGACACTCCAACAATTGTAAAAATCGAAAAAGTAATTGATGAAACACCAACTGTGCGAACACTTGTCTTCTCAGACGAAGTTCTTTCAAATGTTTTACCTGGACAATTTGCAATGGTTTGGATTCCAGGAATAAACGAACTTCCAATGAGTGTAATGATATCTCAAGAAAAGGGAAAGGCTGCATTTACTGTACGAAAACACGGTTTTGCATCAACTGGACTTTATTCTCTTAAAGTTGGTGAACAGATTGGAGTAAGGGGACCATACGGGAATTCTTTTACCATAAAACAAGGGAAGATCCTTCTTGTGGGAGGAGGAACAGGTTTAGTTCCATTGATTCGTCTCTTAACTTTTCTTAAAAAAGCAGATGACGTTACATTACTTGTTGGTTCAAAAACAAAAAATGAAGTGTTTTTTGAAAAAATGGCAAACCAAATTCTTGAACACAACAAACATGCTGTGATTGTGGTGACAGAAGATGGTTCGTACGGAAAGACTGGACTAGTCACAGAAGCAATGGAAAATTTACTTTCCCAGATAAAATTTGATGCAGTTTATACATGTGGTCCAGAAAAAATGATGCACAAAGTAGTACAATTGGCATCATCAAAAAATATCTATGTTGAAGCAAGCATTGAGAGAATGATGAAATGTGGTATGGGAATATGTGGAAGCTGTTGTTTTGGTGAGGTTTTAGCCTGTAGAGATGGTACAGTTTTTGATGGTAAATATCTACTCACTAACAAAGAATTTGGTTATACACACAGAAACAAAGCAGGAATACTTGAGAACTATTAGGCCTTGTTTGAAAAATACTGGAAAGGTTAAAAAGTCATAAGAATTACTCAAAATCTGAAAATTGGCTAGCCCAAAAATTGTTTTAACAGCTGATCGTACGCTAATGTCTCCTTACCGTGGAATTTCTCTAGCTACGTTTTTTGGCTGTGCACCTGCTCTTGATCCACATAGATCAAAAAAGAGCATTTGGTATTATCTTTTCAAAAATCAGGTAACACCAAAAGTTTTGTTTGATTTCATATGCAACCCAATTAGTCACACAAATGGTATTGCAGATTTTGCTCCGTATGGATTAAGGAAAGTAGAAGCAGCACTTTTGCGAGATGGCTTTAAACGTGAAGATGTAGTAGTAGCTCATCCGGATCATGTGGAAAAATTCATCGGTCCAGAAACCCAAGTAATCGGAACCCATGAAATGGATCCTCTTGGAATGGGACCGGTAACTATGACATTTACATATGGTAGAAAACAAACCTCCTATGACGAATTTTACAACAGAGATTTGCACATGCGAATCAACGCCGCAAAGAAAAAAAATGGCAGCAACGCCAAAGTAATTGCAGGAGCATCTGGCACCTGGCAATACAATTATGATCCTAAAAAAATTCAAGAATATGGTCTTTATGCAGTTTTAGAAGGTGAACTTGGAGGAATTGGTCCAGAAATTGATGGACATGCAGGAGAATTTTTCAACCATTTGATAGGTGGAGATTTTGAAAACATGAATCCTTTTGCAAAAAGTGATTTCAAAGTTGACATTAAAGAATTTGGAAAAGATGAAAACAGGTATCATGGAAGATTTATCCACTACTGGGACGAACCTGACATTGATCAAATTCCTGACATAGTTGAGCCAAGTATGCACGGAATGGTAGAAGTAATGCGTGGCTGTGGACGAGGTTGCAAGTTTTGTGATGTTACATTAAGACCTTTACGATACTATCCTCCAGAGAAAGTCAAAAAAGAAATCGAAGTTAACATAAAAAAAGGCAACGCTCATTCTGCATGGCTTCATAGCGACGATATTTTTGTCTATGGTTTGGATCCAAGAAAAACCAAAAACATGGCTCCTAACAGAGAAGCATTGGAGGAACTTTTCAGTGTTGTAATGTCAACTGGAATTGAACACACAAACCCAACACATGGCACACTTGCAGGTGCAATTGCTGATGAGAAATTGGTTCCAAGTATTTCAAAAATCATCAAAGCTAGTCCAACTAACAAGATAGGAATTCAGTGTGGATTGGAGACAGGAAGTTTAAGATTAATTGGTAAATATGCAGATAGAAAGCTTTCACCATACAAACCAGAAGAGTGGCATTGGGTTGTAAAAGAAGGAGTAAAAACACTTAATGAAAATAACTGGATTCCAGCATTTACATTGATTATGGGATTGGACAATGATGAAACAGAAGAAGATTCATGGGAGACCATTAGACTAATTAGTGAATTAGAAACGGAACAACCAGAATCCATGTTTACCGCAACCCCGTTAACATTTGTTCCAATTGGACTATTAGAAAAATCAGAATTCTTTGATATAGGAAATGAAATGGATGCTGCACAACTTGGAGTGATGTACAAGACTTGGCAGCACAACTTCAAATATGGAATACAAAAATTCATGGACAAGACTAGTAATAACGGCTCATTTAAGAGAAAAGCATTCACCACTTTGGCAAAGACATTAGGTGGAGTGCCACTAGGTGCAATGGAATCATACGCAAGACGAAAAGGCAGAGAACATGAGCATGTTATTGAAACTATTAAGGCGAAATACTGGTAAATAGATACAAATACATAAATTGAATCATACAAAAGTTAATTCGTGCCAACCCACGGTTCGCTTACAAAAGCAGGCAAGGTAAGAGGTCAAACACCAAAAGTCCAAGCCAGAGAAAGATTTGGAATTATTTCCAGTCTGCGAAATAGAGAAAATTTTAGAAAAAGATTTCAATTAAAAAGAGTTCCTGGACAAAACAAACCAGGACAAAGAAGAAAAAGAAAGTAGTATAACAAATTTAGTTCTGTATAAAGAGACATAATTTTACCTGTAAATAATTGAGACATGTGAATCATGAATTATTCCTGTGATTATCAGTAACATTGTTACTGAACAATGTGTCGTAATTCTTTATAGGTTCTCTAGCGTAGTTGGATACCATGATGCGTATAGACACACCAAAATCAATGTTTTTGAATTTCGCAAGTAGATTCGTAGAAAGAAGAGCAAACATGATGCCAACCCTGATTTCATTTCCTACTATTGGATTGATAGTTACAACAAGTTTGGTAATAATAGGACTAGCTGCACTGAAATATAAAAATAAGAGAAACAACCATGGACGGTGAACTATTTGAGGAAATTTTTGTTTCTTCCAATCTCACCACTGTATTTTGTACACAGCATGAGCTAGACAATTACCTAAATTCTCTGAT
>JBGPWD010000158.1:0-2364 GCA_041492015.1 Nitrosopumilaceae archaeon | reverse complement strand
TTTGGTTTATCAGATTTGAAAAGTTAATCTTCTAGTTTTGTATTGAACATTCAATGATCGGGGTTGAAATAAAAATTGCTTTATTCAGTTTTACATATAATACAACGAGTAATAAGCAGGTTTCACAGGGATATTGTTTAGAATTGATGATAATAGCGAAAAATATTATTAAAGCTGAAGATCAAAGTCTCCTTTTGTTGGGTGAAATATGAATACTTTCGGGATTTCAGGTGGATTATTAGTTTTGATTATTGGACTGGCAGTAATAGACTATGGTTTTGACTCAAAAGTTCCCTACGCGTACCACGCATTCTATCTTGGACTTGCTGGAATTGTTATGGGCGGGGTAATTATTTGGGCAAGTAGCAGAAGATCTCAAAACATCCTTTTAACACAATCATATCAACCCATATCTACAAAATCGCTTTCGCCAGTAGAGAGCATCAAATATAGAAACCTGTACGAAGAATCGCCAGTAATGCAACGTACTGTAAATACTGATGGCGTAATTCTTGAATGCAATCAAAAATATGCAAAATCCCTTGGTTATCCAAAGAATGAGATTATAGGTAAATCGATTTTTGATTTTGTTGCAGAGCAAAGCATTAAAGAAATGCGTAACACAGTCGAGTCGTGGAAGGAAACAGGACACGCTGAGAATAGAGAGATCTGGTTTAAACGAAGAGATGGTTCCACATTTCCAGCACTATTAAGTGCTAATAACATTTATGATGAAAAAGGAAAGCTAATTGGAAGCAATAGTGCAATTCGTGATATTTCAGATGTTTATGAAGCTCGAAGGGTTCTAGTAGAACACGAAAAACAAAGAATTCAACTAGAGGAACTACAGAAAATGAATTTGCTCAAAGAAGAATTTTATTTATCTCTCTCGCAAGAATGTAAATTACCTTTAGAACCAATAAAACGATACTGTGAATCACTTAATGATCCAGTAGCTGGAAATCTAAACAAAGAACAACTACAAGCAGTAAATGAGATTTATGATAATACGATTAGATTAGAAAGGATTCTTGATGACATTTCCGACGTTCAAAAACTTGTTGCACGTAAAATGACTTTCAATAAGGAAGAATTTTCAGTTAATGAATTTATGAAAAATGTCGTTGAAATTGCTTCTCCTATGATGAAAGAGAAAAAAATTGAATTTGCACGTGCAACCAAAGAAAAGTCTACTCTAAAGAGTGATAAAAACAGATTAATGCAAGTTTTTGATAACTTAATACAAAATGCGGTAGACTTTGTACCGCAACAAGGTGGTAAAATCGAGATTGGTGTCAGAAAGGAGGATGATGGTATTACCTTTTATGTTAAGGATAATGGTATGGGAATATCAGAAAAAAGAAAAGACGCTGTTTTTAAAAAATACTATCAAGTTAATCTGTCTTTAAAAAGAAGATATGGTGGAAGTGGTTTTGGATTAGTAATCTGTAGGTTGATAGTTGAAAACTTACAAGGCAAGATCTGGTTTGAAAGCAAAGAAGGAGAAGGAACAACATTTTATTTCACCATTCCTCTTTCTACATAAAATAGAAATTTAATATGCAAAAATCTACAGGTTATAACTTTGTTAAGTTAAATAACGATTTTATTATTAAAAACTACTGAAGCTCCGAGCGGGATTCGATCCCGCGACCTTTACCTTACCAAGGTAACGCTCTACCAGGCTGAGCTATCGAAGCATGACATGGTCGCTTTACTAAATCCTTATTAATCTTACTTGGTCTTAACGAAATTTTTCATAAAACGTTTAATTTCCACAACTTTATGCTAATAAAACGCAGGAGTCGCCGAGCCTGGCCAAAGAAGGCCTAGCCTTTGGACGCGCGGGACTTAAGATCATAAAAATGGGTGATCCCGTCTCTTAGGGGTTCGTGGGTTCAAATCCCACCTCCTGCACTTTTTTTTATCTCTGGTGTCTGATTCCGCGTGCATTTAGAACTTCATAAACATCGGGAAGCGAAAATACAAAACCGACATGAACACAGTCTTTTTCTTCACAAAACATGCAGTAAAGCTCTCCATTTTGAATTGCAACTTCTGCAATTCTGTTTTTGATATTGTCTTTTACTACTACTCTATTATCATCAACTGATATCTTTTCAAGTTTAGGTGCATACCTTGCAAATATCTCGTCTTTTTGCATCAAGTCTTCCATCATGAAAGTGATATAGCCTGCAAAGCTATTGACGCCCTTCATTGCAAGATCTTCTTTGTTTTTCTTGTAAACATCGTGGAATTTGTTGTATACTGCTTCTGAAACCGTTATTGATTTGAATCCTGCCTTTGGCATATTACCTATCTATACCGTACTTTAAAGTACAAGTATTTAATGTTTCTGGATTT
>JBGPWD010000023.1:0-7801 GCA_041492015.1 Nitrosopumilaceae archaeon | reverse complement strand
TTTTAATTTTAATCTTTAATGTTTTTAGTGCATATGCCCAGCAACCCCAACTTGCCTCATATCGTGAGATTGCTCAAATATTCGTAGATGAGAAAATCCAAAATCAAACTACTGCATTCATTACTCTTTCAACAACTAGTCCTTTAGAAATGCGTGTGCCTGCACAACTTGATGAAAAAATTCATAATGACAGTAACATTACATCGGTAACAATAACTAATGCAGACACATGTGTCATAGGAATTGTAAACCAGGCTTGTGTTTTGGTTAATCTTTCTGAGCCATCTCTTATAGGATCCCATGACATCAGAAAAATTCAATCAGATGCTCGCGCGGAAGGAGATACTTTGATCGAAGACATAAACAAAGATTTTGGTCTAAGTGCAGAGTTTTGGTCTGTCTACGTAAACCCCAAAGCTGGATTAAATGGCGCGTTAGGAACTTCTGGCGCGGTCTCAGGAAACAGAACCATTTCAGTTGTTTATACAATGTCAAAATCTGATTCAAAGTATTTTTATGACGGTTTCACTGCAATATTGCTTACAAGTCAGATAAAAGATAGCGGTGGATTTTTAGATGCGGCAAAAAAAATGACTAGCAACTCAAATTCATCAGTCACATTTGCCATCGTCCCAGAAAAAAATATTTCTATCTACCAACTTCAAGTGGCCAACCGTTTTCCAATAAAAAACCAAATCACTACAATCAGTCCTCTTGACCTTTTTGGTTTGGACAAGCTTGATAGGTCAAGTTACTTTAATGCTGGATTTTTCCCATTAAATTCAATCCTGCAGATAACATTATTGTCAAATCAACAACTTGCAATTACTAATCATGGAGGAGATCTTATTCCAGTTACAGAAAAAAATGGTCAGAAACTTCCTGCAGACCTTACAAAGACAGGCTGGTTATTCGACCCAAGTTCTGGCAATCACATAACAGCAGTCTATCTTTTTGGAACAACTTTCTCAGCTAGTAAAAATGACCTGACGTTAACAATAGGGAATACAACGGCCGGAGTTGAAAACCCAATCCAGCCCGCAACACCTACGCCACCTAAACCCGTAATCACAGACTATACGTCGTACGTATTAGTTGGTATTGTTGCAGCTGCAGGAATTGCAATATACATATTTCTTAGAAAGAGATAGTTTCTATAAAATTAAAACGGCCGCTGCAAAAACAGTTGTCCAGCGTCCTTTCGGATCTCCAACGGCGCTTTGTGTAATGTTCCTTGTTTTGTAAATTTCTCCGGATATTTTCCATTGTTTCCTTTTTTCGTCCCAGCTCTTATCTATATCAAATTTTATTCCAAGCGAGGACGCAAGCATTTGGGCAGCAATATCCTCAGCATAATCTCCAGCTTCTTTTTCTGTTTCACCAAATGAATGATATTCTGAAAGATAGCCATATTTAGTTTTGTCAGCTGGTTCAGCAATGCCAACAGAAGATGCCATTAGTCTATGTGGTTCGTTACTTTGTTGTCTAGCATAAATTACAAATTGAACGCTTCCTGGACGTATCAATTTTAATCCCTCTGCACGAGAGATTAGCTTTGCACCAGGTGGAAAAATGCTAGATATCAAAACTAAGTTTGTACCGGCAATACCAGCATCTCGCAGCGCGTACTCAAAACTTGTAAGCTGATCCTGGTGAACTCCCTTACCTCTGGTAAGGAATAGTTGTTTTGCGACTAGATCTAACACGATTCAATTCTATTTAACTGATCTTTAAATATTTATGGAATTACAAGTTTGAAAAATTATTTTAAAGATTTTAGAGCTTCGATAATCTCTTTACCGTGAGTTTCAACATCGATATCTCGAAAAATTTTTGCAATTTTCCTTTCTTTATTAATAATAAAGGTGGAACGTTTAGCCAAACTAGCAATATTAAGCCCGGCATAAGCTTTACAGGCTTCTTTTTTTGGGTCACTCAGATGCAAATATGGGATTTTATATTCTTCAACGAATTTCTTTTGATCCTCAACAGTATCTACTGATATGGCAAACAAAACAGCATCCAAGGCAATAATCTCTGGATACGCTAAAACTATCGTTTGAGCCATTTTGAAGATTTTTTTTGAAGGACATGCAAATAAATGGTTTTTAGGATAAAAACATAAAACCACATTTTTGCCTCTATAATAGCTGAGTTTAACTACACTACCATCATTAGCCTGCAGTTCAAAGTCAGGTGCTAGATCTCCTTCTTGCACAAATATCATTTTCACATCTTGTTTAATACCATTTTGCAATATAACATAGCACAAACAAAAATTAAGACATATGTTTTAGAGATATAATATGAAAGCAGCATACGTAAGAGGTCCTGCCGATGTTGAAATTAGAACTATAGAAAAACCAACTGTGGGAAGAGGAGAGATATCAGTTAAGATGCATGCATGTGGCGTGTGCGGGTCAGATTTGGAAAAAATCTATGGTCAGTATAGCCAGCCTTCTATGCGGCTTGGCCATGAGCCATCTGGCACCATATCACAAGTAGGAGAAAATGTCAAAGATTTCAAGAAAGGTGATAGAGTATTTGTTCATCACCACGTCCCATGTTATTCTTGCCATTTTTGTTTACATGGAAATGAGACCATGTGTCAAAAATATTCTGAAACAAATCTTTCTCCATGTGGTCTTGCTGAAGAATTTATTGTACCGGAATGGAACGTATCGCATGGAGGAGTTATAAAAATACCTGATACAATGAGCTTTGATGAGGCTGCAATGATTGAACCACTCGCATGTTGTGTCAGGGCATGGAATAAAATCAAGATAAAAAAGGGCGATTCAGTTGCAATTTTTGGTGCGGGACCTACTGGCATGATGCATGTAATGCTAAGCAAAGTTTATGGATTGAATGAAATTTTTTGTTTTGATGTGAACGATTTTAGATTGAGTTTTGCTAAAAAATTTCAGATAACGGAATCGATAAAATCAATAGATTCACTGGCACATGAAAAAATTCTTGCAAAAACTCAAAATCGAGGAATAGACATGGCAATTGTAGCTACAGGAAACCTAGATGCCATAACTCAAGCTATTGAATTCGTAAGGAAAGGTGGAACGGTTGTTTTGTTTGGGGTACCATCCAAAGAAGCCAAGATGCAACTTGATGTAAGCAAGATCTATTCAAAAGAAATAACAATTGTTCCAAGCTATGCAGCGTCAGAGATTGATACCATGATAGCGTTCAAATTAATTCAAGAAAACAAAGTTGAGGTGAAAAAGCTGATAACACATAGGTTTGATCTGACGGAGTCAAAAAAGGCATTAGAATACGCACATCAAGGAAATGACGCTATGAAAATAATCATTACAAATTCAGAAACGCTTAACTAAGGCTTTTTTTGGAACACTAAGACATGGATTGGGGATTACAAAATAGACTTGCACGCATAATCAAACCGGATAGCGGTCGTGGAGTTATGTTAGCAGTAGATCATGGTTATTTCTTAGGCCCAACAGAACGTCTAGAAGTACCACGAAAGACAATCCAACCGTTATTACCTTATGCAGATTCTCTAATGTTAACACGTGGTGTTTTAAGAACGTCGGTTGATGAAAAATACCCTATTCCTGTAGTCCTCAGAGTATCAGGAGGCGCTAGTATCATTGGAAAAGATCTCTCAAATGAAAAAATAACCACGTCAGTAAAAGAAGCAATAAGACTCAACGCAACTGCACTTGCACTCTCAATCTTTGTTGGCGCACCATATGAACACGATTCACTTGTAAATCTAGGAAAACTTGTAGATGAAGGTGAAGAATATGGCATACCAGTCCTTGCAGTAACAGCAGTTGGAAAAGAGCTTGAAAAGCGTGATGCAAGATATCTTGCACTTTCCTGTAGAATTGCAGCTGAATTTGGCGCCCACCTTGTTAAGACATATTATTGCGAAAACTTTGAAAAAGTTGTGAACAGCTGTCCTGTACCTGTAATAATAGCTGGGGGACCAAAGTTATCTACCGAGCTTGACGCATTACAATTAACTTATGATGCACTACAAGCAGGTGCGGCCGGAGTAGATATGGGGAGAAACATCTGGCAGTCGGATTATCCGGTGCCAATGATAAAAGCAGTCCGTGCCATTGTACATCAACGTGTTACTGTCAAAGAAGCACATGAAATATTTACCAAAAATAAAGAAATTGAAAAAGCCCCAAAACCTACACCCATAACAAATTCCACTCATCCAATAAAAGCTAAAACTAAATCGACAAAATCAGAAAAGACAGCAAAATAATCTTATTCTGAAATCTTGGAAAGATGAACGTGTACTATTTTCCATTTAGTAGATTTTATCATGACAAATGTTGCCCTGCTTAACATAGAAATGTGTTGTCCTCTGAAGCTATAGTTATCAACAATCATTCCTGTCTGCTTTAATTGAAATGTGATAACAGCGCTGTTTTCAAAAAGATCTATTCTTGGATTTATTATTTCATATTCATAATCAGATATGCTAACAAATCTTAATTCTTGTAATGCAACTGTCGTTGCATAATCTTTGAGATCAAATGGTGGTATGTCACTGTAACTTGAAAATCTTATATCATCAAGTTGTATTGTGGCAAGTGGTGCTAGGTTTTTTGTTTTTCCAGCATCAAAAAAAATCTTAATTATTTCGAGTATTTCTTCTCTGTCAGACAAAATCAATCTTGCTTGAGGAACAACGCGTTTAAGTTTTTGGAAAACCATGCTAAAATCGTTATTGTTTGTCACATGAGACATAAGAGATAATGAAATAATTATGATATGCCTAGGGTGTTTTTGACAAATTTAGACGAATTTTCTAGTAATATTTATAAATTGTTCTTGTTGCAAAAATATAGACTGAAATGAAGTTAGGAGGATCGGCGAGCATTTCTAGTATTCTGTTGCTAGTCGACCTTATGCTGTAAATACACAGCTTAGTTTCTGGTGAAAAAATTATGGAAAAAATGTCAGGTGCTAGATCATTAATGGTTGCCTTAGAAAAGGAGGGCGTGGAGCTAGTCTTCGGACTACCCGGCGGTGCAAACTTACCAATCTACGATGAACTATACAAGAGTAATATTCGCCACATCTTGGTAAGACATGAACAGTCTGCTGCGCACATGGCAGATGGATTTGGCAGAGTGAGCAGGAGACCAGGTGTCTGTTTTGCAACCTCTGGTCCTGGTGCAACAAATATCGTAACTGGAATTGCAACAGCTCATGCGGATTCGTCTCCAATGATTGCCGTTACTGGGCAAGTTCCATCAAAGATGATTGGCAGAGACGCATTTCAAGAAAGTGACATAATAGGAATAACTAATCCAATTGTCAAATATGCTTTTCAACCAATGGACGCCGCTGAAATTCCAGAGGTAGTAAAAAAAGCATTTTACATATCATCCACAGGCAGGCCCGGACCAGTGTTAATAGACATTCCAAAAGACGTACAACAAAATGAAGCTGAAATGCAATTCCCAAATGAAGTTAAAATCAGAGGATATCATCCATGGGTAGACCCCGATATCAGAGAAATCGAACGTGCAATTGAGATGCTCCTTTCATCAGAAAGACCAATCATTCTTGCAGGTGGCGGAGTAATAATTTCAGGAGCATTTGCAGAATTACAATCAATAGCAGAACTTCTTATGATTCCAGTAGTGACAACTTTCAAGGGAAAAGGATCATTCCCAGAAAATCATCCCTTATCACTTGGCCCAATTGGAATGCATGGACATGCGGAGGCAAATAAAATGATGGTAGAGGCAGATTGTGTTCTTGCTGCAGGTTCCAGATTTTCAGATAGGTCAGTAGGGACATTTGAGGAATTTGAAAAGAGGTTAAAAATAATCCACATGGATGTAGACCCTGCAGAGATTGGCAAAAACCAAACTACCACTGTTGCTGTAGTTGGAGACATCAAGGCTTCGTTGAGAATAATGGTAAAGATGCTAGTTCAAAAAGCAATCAAGCGTGGTGATGACAACCCTTGGCTAAAGAAAGTAAATGAAACCAAAGAATATTTTAGAGAAAATTTGAAGCTTCATCCACATCCACTTGGTGCGGCTAAAATTTTACGCAAGCTAAGAGAAGTGCTTCCACATCAATCAATTGTTACAACAGAAGTCGGCCAACATCAAATGTGGGCATCGTTATTTTTTGATGTCATTCAGCCTGGAACATTCTTTAGCTCAACAGGTCTTGGAACCATGGGCTGGGGATTTCCTGCAGCGATTGGTGCAAAGGCTGCAAAACCAAGTGTCCCAGTCTTAGACATTGCCGGAGAAGGAAGTTTTAACATGACAGAAAATTCTCTAGCAGTATCAGTTTTAGATAATTTGCCTGTTATTGTTTTGTTGATGAATAACTTTTCACTTGGAATGGTAGCACAGTGGCAGAGAACATTCTACGATAGGAGAATGATTGGCATTGATCTCAAAAATTGTCCAGATTATGTAAAAATAGCAGAAGCATATGGAGCTCAAGGAATTAGAGCAGAATCCATAGATGAGATTGGTAAAGCTGTTCAAACCGCACTCAAAAGCGATGTGGCAACTGTAATTGATGTACCAATTGACCCACAAGAGGACGTTTTACCATTTGTAGCGCCAGGTACACCCCTTAAGGACATGATCCTACCCTCATAGGGATTTCAATGTGGTCTATAATTTCTGTACTAGTAGAGAATAAACCGGGAGTCTTGTTTAAGGTGACAAATCTTTTCAGATCAAGAAATTACAACATCGATAGCATCTCCGTAGGGATAACTGAAAATCCAGAATTTTCTAGAATGACAATCACCACATCGGCTGATGAAAAACAACTCAATCAAATAATAAAACAGCTTGACAAGATGATCGACTCAGTTGAGGTAAAACACTTAGAAGAGAAGATGAGCGTATATAGAGAATTAGTGCTCATGAAGATCAAAGTAAGCAAACCGTCAGACAGTATGGAAATAATGAACCTTGCCAATGCTTTCAAATGCCAAGTTCATGACGTAAGAAAGACGTCAATCATGATCGAAATAACTGCCACACCAGACAGGATTAATGCGTTTGAGGATCTAGTTCGTGGATATGGAATTTTAGAAATTGCAAGAACTGGATTATGTGCGCTTCCAAGAGGCGGAATCAATGAAGATTAGAATTTTTGACACAACATTAAGAGACGGAGAACAAACACCAGGAGTTGCCCTAACTCCAGAGCAGAAACTAGGCATTGCACAAAAACTCGATGCTCTTGGAGTTGATGCCATAGAAGCTGGATTTCCAGTAATTTCAGATGGCGAAATGCAAGGAATCAGATTGATAACTAGTGCAAACTTGAATGCTGAAATTTGTGGTCTAGCAAGAACTGAGAAAAAAGATATTGACGCAGCAGTTTCAGCAGGTCTCAAATACATCCACACATTTATCGCAACATCAGACATTCACCTAAAGTATAAACTAAAGATGACAAAAGATCAAGCACTAGCAAAGGCAATTGAAGCAGTAGAGTATGGCAAGTCACTTGGTTTGCGTGTAGAGTTCTCTGCAGAAGATGCGACCAGAACAGAAAGAGAATTTCTTAAAAAAGTTTTCAAAGAAGTTGCAAATGCTGGTGCAGACAGAATAGACATACCAGACACAGTAGGATATTCCACACCAGAGTATATTGCAGAAATAACTAAAGATGCTATAGAAGCATCACATCTGCCAATAAGTGTACATTGTCATAATGATTTTGGTCTTGCAGTTGCAAATGCAATTTCTTCAATCCAAGCAGGTGCACAGTGTGCTCATGTTACAATAAATGGTATAGGTGAACGAGCTGG
>JBGPWD010000065.1:0-4896 GCA_041492015.1 Nitrosopumilaceae archaeon | reverse complement strand
CAATAAGAACATTCCAAAGAAGAGCACGAAGATTAGGAAAGTAGTAGAAAGGAATACGTATCTGAATAATTTGTCCTAAATAATGATTGAAGAGAGATCTGCAGGAACAGTGTTATTCAGGGAAGAGCCGTCTGGAAATCTGTATCTTCTTCTAAACTATCCATCTGGGCATTGGGATTTTGTCAAAGGAAATATCGAAAAAGGAGAAACTCTGAAAGAAACGGTGATAAGAGAAGTCAGAGAAGAAACGGGAATTCATGACGTGAGTTTTGTAGATGGTTTTGAAGATAAAGTAGAATATCATTATCAACGTGATGGTGAATTGGTTCATAAGGAAGTAATTTTCTTTCTAGCTAAAACAAATACAATAGATGTTAAGATTTCTCATGAACATCTAGGATTTATCTGGCTTGGGTATGATGATGCCTTAAAGAAACTAACCTACAGGAATGCTCAGAATGTAATGAAAAGGGTACGAAGTTTAGGATTCAAGACTTAGTTCTTGAAGTTTTTTTGCTTCCAAAATGGGATTTTTTGCATTCAAAATTGTTCTACCAATTATTAGATAATCTGCTCCAGACTTGATAGCATTTCTTGGATCTCCTCCTTGTGTACCAACACCTGGGGAATAAATTTCACAACGACCTTTTGCTTTCTTGTGACACGATTTTATTATTTGTGGAACAGTAGCACCAACTACAATACCATCAGCTTTCATTGAATAGGACCATTCCAAAAATAATTCATTAATTTTCAAAATTTTTTTGTTCGGTTGTAATACTGTAAGACCATATCCCGACTTTGCGCCAGGATGACTCATGTGAACAAGTGTTATAATTCCATGGTCATCTTTATGAGCAGATTCAATAAGGTTTTGCAAATTTTCTGGACCCATTATAGGATTCACGATTACAGCATCAAATCCAGATTCCCATAATTTCTCAGTTGCAATTTGATTTGTATTTCCAATGTCATTTAATTTTATATCCGCAATAGTTTGTAAACCTGCATCATGAGCAATACGGTTTATTTTTGTAAGACTTTTTGTTCCAAGAGGCAAGATTAGATGAAAATTGAATTTGATTGCACATAGAAACTTGCTTAGTGTCTTTATGTTTTTGATTGTATTGCTTTCTAATTTTTGTAGTGATAGGTTTTCCAAGTCGTTTGCCAATATGATCCTACTTTTGCCAGATGCTGATTTTCTTATTCTGGTTCTATAGTCAGTCATAATTTAACTAGAGGATGTTTGTCTTTTAGTTTTATTATTTTGAGGTAAGAATAACCGTGCTCGCTTACAGTATTTACAAAAGCTGGTTCCAGCCCATCCTTACTGGAATATTTCAAAAAAGGTTTAGTTGGCTCATTATCTAATTTGACATGACAGAAATATGACAATTCATCGGATTCATTAAAGTTCATAAATACACCTACCATCCATTTTGTTCCATTTAAGAAAGCAAATAGTGGAAATGGTGATTCTTCAAATCCGTAGCTTAGTTTTACCAAACTCGTAAGATCCTCAAGTTCAAGCGGTTCATATGTTACCTCAAGTTCCTTATTTGTTTCAGGCTTTAGAGATGATGGTAATGATTTTACTCTTACAATAGGAGAATAAAGATATGTTGGATTTGTTATTTTGTTAACAATTTCAGAATCTTCTTTTCCTCCCTTAAAACCATAGGAAAGATAATGACCTATCTTTTCTGTAGGAGTAAAATAGATTACAGGTTTTTCTTTGAGAACATCCATTTGGACAGAAATAACATGCTGGCCTTCAAGATCAAATGAAAAAGATGTGCGCGGTACTCTCTCAAATGCACATACTAATCTTGAAAATTCTACGATGTCCGCAACTTGAATGTAATGAGGTAGCTTTATCATAGATTTCTTGAAAAAATACCCCATTAAAAGGTAGTTAGCTGTTATTTTCTAATCTTCATGACTCTCTTCGGTCAATTATATCATTTACTTCTGGACCAGTCCCAATAAGAGTAACTGGCACTTTAAGATTATCTTCTATTGATTTTATAAAGTATTTTGCAGGAGAGCTAAGATCCAAAAAAGATTGCATGTGCGCACATTCAGGAAAAATCACGTCAAGCTTTGTTATAGCAATTTGAGTTGCACTGTTAAGCATAATTGCTCTTTTTGCAAGTTCGAAATCAAATTCAGCTGCTCTTCTTTGTCTGCCTGTTACTGTTCCAATTTCTTGCCAACCTTTTGTAGCAGTTTGTTCTGGAGAAAGTTCGTTCTTTAGAGGTCCAGTACCAACTCTAGTTACATAGGCCTTGAAAACTACCATTACATCAGTTACGTTCTTAGGTCCAAGTCCAATATCAGAACATATTCCCGATGCAGTGACATCCTTTGAGGTAACAAATGGATAGGTTCCATGCCAAAGTGAGAGAAATGTTCCTTGTGTTCCTTCGACTAGAACTTTCTCGTTCTGTTGTAAAGCATAGTTAACCGCATTTGGTACATCTTCAAGATAAAGAGCAAGTGAATCGACATCTTTGGCTAGCTTTAATGTTCTTAATGCTCTATCTGCATTAGCAGGTCCTGTTCCTGAACCGGTACTACCAATTGATTCTTTTAATCTGCCTTGAGAATCAGCTATCTTGTGGGATTCCTCAATAATTCCACATTGAAAATCTACAAATGATCTATCAGATACCCCAAACTCCTCAATCTCTTTTAAAAGAATTTCTGGACTAACAATAACTCCAGGTCCGATTAAAAGTCTAGTATTTTCATTCAAAAATGCGCTTGGCAACATTCTCACTTTGTATTTTTTGTTGTTGTATTCAATTGTGTGACCGGCATTTGGACCTACACCACCCCTTACAGCAATTGCAGGATTGTCTTTCATTGCAAGGTAGGAAATTATCTTACCTTTCCCTTCGTCTCCATAAAATCCACCTACAATAACTGTTGAAGGCATACATAGAAAACAAAGCTGGACCATATTTAAGCCAAATTGTACCAATACGGTTTTAACAAAGAGAAGTAGTGCAATTTTGTTGTCAGAGCCAAACTATGCTGGAAATATCATAATATCATTAGCAAGTCTTCCTGAGTTTCTTAGAAACCCTATTTTGAAAAAAAGATTGATGGAATTTTTTTCAATGTCACCATCAGATAAAATTGAGATAATAAATAATGCCCTTCAGGCAGGACCTACTATTCCATTTGATAAGTTTTCAAAATTGTTTAAGACTTGGCTTGAAATTTTGAGTACTTTATCTGAAGATCAAAGAACTATCATGTTTACTACCTACATTGCTGAAATTACGGAAAATCCACAAAAAATCATTTTATTTAATTTAGATGGTATTTTGGAAGTATATTTGTCATTAAATCAAGGTGAGAGAGATACAATTTCCAAATCAGTTAAAAAAATAATTAATTCTTTGGATGATGATAAGAAGAAGAGATTGCTTCTCGTAATACCAAATAGAGCAAGACTTGAACTTGGGATTTAAGTTGGTTTTTCTGGATTTCGTTGGCTTTCATCGGCAAAGTTTACAACATCCCCTTCTGGAGTTAAAATACCAACAAAGACCTTTTCATATTTTTTGAGAACTTTTCTGTGATCGGGCATTGACATGTCAAGCTTCATTTCATTCATAACCATAACTCGGTATTGTTTCCATTCGGCCCAACATTCATTACAACATGGATAATTTGCAGCCATTAGATCAAGTTCTACTTCTTCTGGAATCTGTTTTTTACACTTTGTACAAACTCTTGCCATAATCTGACAACATATTGTAGCAATTTATTCTTTTAATAAAGAGATATTAGAGTAATTCACGTAGATATGGTGTGAAGATAAAGTGCCCAAAATGCAATGATATAGCAGAGTTGGGAGATGATTTTTCATTTGTCAAATGTTCACATTGCTCACTTGATATGACGTATGGGGAATATGTAAAATACCTTACATACAAAGATAGCCAATATGCCGATATTCTAGGAGATTATGCGCCTAGTACTGAAGGTACTACAGCCGGAACTCTTGACGATTGGTAGAAAAAATTTACCTGTAAGACTTAATTAATTTTGAATAAATATAGCGATAATTGGAATTTGTACTTGAGATAATTCTTAATCTTGTAGGTTTTGGAGTGGGTCTCCTTATAGGAATTTTTGCATATACAGGTTTTAAAAATACAGGTAGTCCAACTCTTTTCCGTCTAACAATTGCTTTTTTGTCAATAAGCATTGGATTTGGAGTAGTAGGACTTGGATACACCGTTGATTCTTTTGTAATTCATTCTGGAAAAATAGAAACTGGAATCCAAACTTTAGGAATTGGTATTCAAACAGTAGGATATTTTTTTATTGCCTTTTCTCATGGCATCAAGTCATTTTTCCCTAAATCTAGATATTTGAAATCCATCGCTGTGCCACTTTTTATCATTCCAGGAAATTCAATTGAGCATATTATAAGGTCAATTTCTTTTATCCTACTGGTATATGGGACAATAGAGACAATAATGTCATATATGGAGAATAGGAAAACTAGCACGATTTTCGTTGCTTCTGGTCTAGGACTCCTTGCCTTAGGAGAATTTCTTGGTTGGTATTCTGTTGTATTTCCAAAATCAGTTCTTTATGTTATTTCAATCTCAACTAAGATAGTAGGATTGGGAGCACTGTTTGTACCCATCTCCAAAGTTCCACTGAGAGGTATAAAATTTGGCGGCAACATATAGAACTCATATGAGTATAATTGGGGATATACTTACCACCACAAGAGATGAGGTTCCAGATGAGGCTGGCGCAAGTGTTACCTATCTCATACGAAAAGCTAACATCTCATATGGAAGAATATCAAAAATTTTGGAAACATTAGTACAACAGGGTCTTTTAGAACAAACAAGCTCTGAT
>JBGPWD010000064.1:0-4897 GCA_041492015.1 Nitrosopumilaceae archaeon | reverse complement strand
TTATGGTTTTTAGCAAGCTCCTGTGGTGTAGTCCGGCTAAGCATACCGCCCTCTCAAGGCGGTGATCCCGGGTTCAAATCCCGGCGGGAGCATTTTATTGTTTTAAAATCACATTCTAAGATTTTTTATTTGAAAATAATTGTGAATTAAAAAAAGTAAAATAAGCATGTTTCAGCTTAAAATCTACGTTCGCCACGGTGTTTTGGTAAACATTCGCGACAATATACCGGTCTTCCTTCTTTAGGTTGGAATGGGACTTGGGTTTCTTTTTTGCAATCCGCACAAGTGGCAGGATACATTTTTCTGTCTGCGTCCATGACTTTTAGAATTTTTAACCACATAATAACTAATAGATGCCATGCCTACCTCAAAAATTGATACCGTTTGTAGCAATACAGCCTAAAGACTTGGTTTTATTAGATTTTTGATTTAGATACGATAGTAAAAAGTATAGAGATCTAAAATACTGGTAAAACTATCTTATTTCTATGGTTGGCCCCAAGGATGGCGGTTTTGGGTTTGATGGTGCAAAAAAATATTCTGCCTTAGAAAATATCAGTTCCATTTGTGTTCAGTGTCAAGCTGGTCAACATGCCAAATGCATTGCTAAAAACGATCCTAATGTCTCATGTGACTGTGAACGATGTCTACTTGACTAGTTAGCAAAGAAACTCGTAGTGTACAAGTTTTTGTGATATTGTAAAACAACTGAACCGTCAGAGTATTCCACAACTGAAATTCCCCTTATGGAAAAGACTTGGTTTGAAAATTCAGATGCTAGTTTCTGTGGAATGTTTAGTATTGCTTTGTATACATATCCGTACTTGGTTGGACAGGTAATTGTCATGGATTGTCCGCTTCCATATGCAAGACAATCTGCAAAAGATCCATGTGATAAATTATCATGGTTTTGTGATGATTGTTGTGAAACACTAGTTTTCATAATCTGGCCTTCACTTGTTTGACTTTGAAAAAGATCAAAATAATTAGCAGTAGCAAATCCTAAGACAAAAAAGCCGGCAATACCAAATACTAAAAGTGTATTTCGCAATGGATGTGTTTTTTCTGAATTTTTGTGATTTATCTCCCCTCTTTTACTAGACGTGGGAACAAAAACATTAATTTTCATTCCATTTCTTGTCTGATACGATTCCAAATACAGACAACTAGAATGAACCTGTTCCTGTGTTTTAGAACCACATATATTACAAATTTGCTGCGTAATCTTCTTACAACTAGGACACAAAGAACAGTTTACAAGTGATCCTCCACAAGTTCTGCATGATTCGTCTGGCATTAGCATGAAAAATTTTTAATGATAATTAAGGGATGCTGATAATTGATACTAATCATTCCTACTAAAAATTTAAATGGAATAATTGTAAAAAGCGATGAAGATTTTGTCTGATAATTGCAAATAACTTTACGGATTTACTGTAATTTGGGTCTCCAACACGTTTGTGAGAGGAATTGCAGATGCCAATGTGATATCATTAAATGCGCCAAGTGCACTTAGGTTTAAGAGATATCATTATGCAAAGGATGTAGGAATTAGGTAAATCTGGTGCATTATCGCTCCAGGTTAGGTTTGCTATAAAATATTTACTATACATTAATTCGGCTAGAAATAAATTCAGACAGTTATTTTTCTTACGACAATATCGTGTCCTTCATGGACGTGGGACGAATGATTTGCTTTTATTATCTCTCCCATCTTCACATCAGAAAAATATTTCTCGTTATATCTTCCCAAAGTTTTCTTGCAGTTAAAACAGTATATCTCTTTAAAGTCCATAAGCATGAATAAGATTAGACAATATTTTAAGATAAAGTCAGAATTCTATCGGTGAAATGCCTGGCTGATCCTTGTTTTCATGAAATTGTATTTTTGAGATTTTGTAGTAAATTACTTCACCACGTCTTTCTATAACAGCAAGGACTGGTTCTTTCCCCATTGTAGTTATTTGTTCTATTTGTTTTTGTAGTAAACTCATTTTCTGGCGTTTTCCTTCGCTAAGCCCAAATACCACATACTTTGCTGCTTTTTCACCAAATTGGCCTTTCTCATAAACCCTAAAATCAGAACCAAAACCAAAACCATCCTTTGCAATATAACCCCTAGATCTTAAATCACGGTAGATAAGAAATTTTGTAAGCGCATCAACATCAAATTTTACACATTCTTGCATCATAAAGTCAAAGTTAACTTGTTGTTTTCCTTTTAGAATCTTAAGATTACCCACATACAAGAGATAAAGGGATTCAAATGGTTTGAGAAAAAATTTTTTCTTTATTATTTCACCAAAGCCTTTCTGCTCTAGACTGTGTTGCATATTTTTGTCCGTTATCATTGTATGATCTTTGATCAATACTCCTTCAACTTTGGACTCTATGTCAGACATCTAAGTTCATGGTAGAAAAGATTGGCAATATAACATTACGGCCAAAAGTTGTTTTTTAAAACAAATGTATCATATTAATCTGAATAATCTACACTACCGAAGATAAACCACTTTCACCTATTACTGAAAAGCAATACGGAATGAAGATCATTGAAATCAATAACATTGAACAGGCACTTTCGTATTTCAATTCTATAACCTAATCCTTGAGATTTTGATATTATGATTTACATTCTATATAATCTCACGGTTAAAATATGGGCGTTTAATAATCAATCAAAAGTGTAGTTATGCACGGCGCAAATTATCGAACAGGCAATGGTCAACCATATACTAGGAAAGAATACATCAAGGGTAAACCTCAGATAAAAATAGCAAAGTTTTCCGGTGGAAAAAGAGACAATTATGATTATTGTATACAACTTTGTTCAAATGAAAAAATGCAGATAAGACATATGGCAATCGAGTCTGCAAGACTATCAGCAAACAAAAAAATCGAACAAGTAGCAGGAGAAACAGGTTATTTTTCCCAATTACGAGTTTATCCACACATATTACTAAGAGAAAATAAGATGATTGCAACTGCCGGTGCAGATAGATTACAAGAAGGTATGAGGGGAGCTTTTGGCAAAGCAGTTAGCCTAGCTGCACGAGTTGACAAAGGTCAAGTAATAATGGAAGCATTTGTGAAAAAGGAACACCTTGAATTTGCAAAAAAAGCTCTACATGGAGCATGTGTAAAGTTACCTATCACGCCAACAATAAAGGTAATACCAATAAAACCTGCATCAGCTTAATTTTAGTGCGTTAAGAATCTCATTTTGTCTTTTGTTAAGAACATCTAAAAATTCCAAAAATTCCTTAGCAGTAGGATTTCGTTTCAAAATGCGTCTACACTGATAATAAAATGAATTGTAGAGTCGTCCTACTGCTATTCCATAACCAAATGAATCGGAGTGATTCCGTAATTCTTTTAACGAATTAATTATTTTAAAAATTTCATCAGATTTTTCTGCGACCTCTTTTATCTTTTGATTTATTTTTTCTTCAACTTGAGGATTCATGTTTTATCTAGAAACTTTGGAGTTAAAAAATGGTATTACCAAACAGTACGCTTTAATAGACTAGAATTTTCTAAATCGATTGAGCGGTTGTAGTACAGCTTGGTTAATATGCGGGATTGCCAATTCCGCGACCCGGGTTCAAATCCCGGCAACCGCATACAATTATTTCTTCAAACCTTTTTTGATAATTTCTAGTGCATTTATAGCTCTTTCTGGCTTTGGAAGTTGGATCATAAAGACATTCGATTTACCATATTCAGAATGTGGTGAAGAGAGAGCAAGCATGGATGATTCTGCTAAAGCCTCAAAGAATTCAAAGTAGTCATTGGCGTACAATAATAATTTTTCAATCATTCCTACCTGTGAAAAATTTAGAGATACATCAACAAACACATGTCCAAAGCCGTCTTGAAGTATGTTCAAATTTGTTTCCACAGAAACAGGCTTGCCAGCAATTGTTTTCATTATATTATCAAATTGTTTTTCTTCTAAAATTATACAAGGTACTTTGGTCCCATTGTAATCAAATAAGGTCACGTCTTTGTGCGCTCTTGCTAAAAGGCTGTTAAGTTCATCATTTGACATAATTGACATTTTCATGTCTTATCCTATAAAAAAGATGATGCAGTTGCTGAAGATTAATTGGATTTACTGGTGAGTTTTCTAATCAATAAGAAACTGGATACAATAACGCATGGGCATCATGTATATTATAAAGAGAATTTGATAATCAAATAAAGCAGAATGATGATTGGGTAGACTGAGACACATGAAGAATTATACCTGGGGTATCTGACTGCTGTAAACAATTTACCTCTAAAACTGGAGCTAATTTTATCTGTAATTAAAGGTTAATATCTAAATTTAGCTGTTTGATGTATATGGTAAAGCCAGACAAAGATTGGAAAAAAATACTTACACCTGAACAATATGAGGTCTGTAGACGTAAAGGTACGGAAGCACCATTTTCTGGTGAATATAATGATTGTAAAGAAAAAGGAATTTACAAATGTGTCGCATGTGGGGCAGATTTGTTTAGTTCTGATACAAAGTTTGATTCAGGTACTGGGTGGCCTAGCTTTTGTGAACCCATTAAAAATAACGTGAAAAGTGAGACAGATACAAGCTATGGCATGTCAGGAATAGAGGTAATGTGTAAAAATTGTGGTTCTCACCTTGGTCATGTCTTTGATGATGGTCCAGCACCGACAAACCAGAGATATTGTATAAACTCTGCCTCACTAAAACTTGTAAAGAACTAGGTTATCGGTTTTCTTAAGGTCATTTCAAAGTTACCTGATTATTAATAGTACCGTATGGTACGGTATAACATGTTAACTTGTGAATACTGTCCCAAGCAATTTATTGAGACTGCAAATGGTCTAGTTCAAAAAACATTCCACGAGACACTTCATGATCCAGAAGTAGTTA
>JBGPWD010000080.1:0-4185 GCA_041492015.1 Nitrosopumilaceae archaeon | reverse complement strand
TTTCGAGAAGCTTTTAATGAAAAAAATTGGGAAAGGGCATACAATAAACATGACAATACGTTTAAGCTAAAATACGGAGTCAGACTCTATACCGGCGGACTACGAAAACGTGAGATAGGAAAACCAGTAGACACTTACAGAAAGGCTGCGTTATTTTGGACACGTAACCCTAAACTCACTCAGATGGCAGAAAAAAAGATCTGGGTACAGATAGCAAAAAATTTTGAACCGTTTATTCCAAAAAATCAGGCAGAGGCTCAAGAGATGCTTCTTAATTTTAATGAAAAAATGGAATTCAAAGCGTCTGAGCTTGGTAATGGAAAACACAAGATTGGTGCAGAGGTTTTTGTTTCTTGGCTTAAACATGATTATACTGATCCATTTGACGGAAAAATACATTCTAAAGAAATAGAGATTGAGATTACCAAATAGGATATAAATGGAATTATTAGAGATAGACTATGGCAAAATTTGATGGACTTAGAGGACAAGAACTACTTGAAGTAGAAGAAAAGAATAATGAAGTAACTTTGATCTTCAAGGACAATAGATTTCTGTTTATCAAGCTTGAAAATGGAAAAATGGTGACTACTTCAATACCTGAATAGTTATTTGTGTACAAATTTGTGATAAAGACCTATTGCTATTTCTTGCGATTCAGATTGTATTGAACCTGGTCTTTCTTTCCGTATTTTTTCAATTGCATCCTTTGCAGACAAGTTATGATATTTTATCAGATAACAAGCTAGTATAGTTCCTGTTCTGCCAGCTCCAGCTGCACAGTGAACCATAATAGGTTCATCATTTTTGATCCGTTCTTGAATAAAATCAATAGTCTGATCTATTTGATTCATGTCTGGTGCAGAAAAATCTTCTGTAGGTACATGAAGATACTTGACATTTTTTACCCATGACTCTGGAAGAGGATTTTCAGTCATTGTAATAATAGATTTCACACCTTGTTTTCTGACCCATTCAAGTTCAGTTACAGATGTTGGCATTCCACTTCCTGCAAGTTTATTGTTAATTAACCAGCTAAAGTTAGTTGGTTTTTTTGTTATCTTACCGTGTACACGACGCCACAAGTTACCAGGTTTGCTCAACAGTTATGGTTGAATTTTTCCATATATTTAGACAACGAAGTTGCATAGTTTCTACTAGTAAAGTTTGAAGAAAAAGAGGTTAATTGTCGGACTACCTATTCTGCTAGTTCAGTCCAACCTTTGACGAACACAGAGTTCCTGTATAATGGAACTGGTTGACCTACTGTAAAGTCCATTGGTCTCATCCAAAAGATTGCCTTTGTCGGGCAAACTCCTATGCATGCACCGTCTGAGATGCATCTTTCTGGATAAAAGACAAATGCTTTACCTCTCTTCCAGCCCTCAACTGGCTTTACTCTTAATACGTCTGGGCCTAGTGATGTACAAATCTCTACGCAGAGTGCACACCCTATACACATTTGTTCGCCTATATCGGGGATTATTCCAACTGGCATATTCAGTATTAGTTCTCCAACAGATCTTAATATAACTTGCTCAAAAAAATGAAGTTATAACGGCGTTTGAAATTTTTATAACAGTGTTAAAATTTTATTTAACATCATGAACTCATTCTAAAAATTTAGAATGAGAGAGGTTTATTGTTAATAGCTGATCGATGTTTTTTTATAATTTAATTTTATTTTAAAATCATGGCAAACAAAGTTCATTGTGCACATATTTTAGTTGAAAAGCTAAGCCTTGCTCAAGAATTAAAAACAAAAATTGCAAAAGGCGAAAGCTTTGCAAATCTTGCTAAACAATATTCAATAGATGGTTCAAAAAAACGAGGTGGCGATCTAGGATATTTTAGTAGGGGTATGATGGTACCAGAATTTGAAAAAGCTGCATTTTCCTTAGAAAAGGGCCAAGTTTCAGATATTGTAAAAACTCAATTTGGGTATCACATCATAAAAAGATTGGATTAAAGTGGGATTGAATCAGACGGAATAATAAATTTTTCATTCTTATCTAAAAAATTCAAAACTATTCCTTGATCATTTTTTTCAAGTAAAATCTTTTCTCCATTTTTTGCTTCTATTAGACGTTTTCCAGTAGGAGAGAGAACCCAGCCCTCTTCTTTTTTGAATCTGACCATGATAGCTATGACAACATAGGAATTAGTACTATGTGCAATGCTTGCCAGCAACATCACATATGAGGTGACAATCTTGCCAATTTCCTTTTTCTTGTTTAACATGTTAAAAAGTCCATTAAGGGAATCAACAATTACTACAGATTTTTTAGTGCTTAAATTTACCAAAATTTTTGTCATCATCTCATTTAACAATTCAGAAGTGGGTTGGAATAAGGTAAGGTTATGAGGAATTTTAAGCATCCCAGATACCAAATATCCACTATACAATAAATCAAGATCCAAATACAGAACATCCATTTTAAGATCTCCTACAAGTTTTGCAATGAAACCAGCCTTAAGAAAAGAATCTGAATACAAAACTGAATTAATTTTGTTTTGTGCAAGTATGTTTTGTAAATTCAAAATAATTTCAGCCTTTGAACTATTATCATGATTTTTAAACAACACCATACTTAGAATAGGTTGTAATATAATAATGAATTTAGATTATGATGTTTCTCAAGATTTTCCGTTTAAAGATACAATCTATCTTAATAGTGCATCAACTTCACTAATGCCTATTTCTAGCATAAAGGCAATGACTGATTTCCTTGTAAATTATAATGAGATGGGACCTGATTCAAAAAAAGCAGACGATTACGTCACAGAAAAGTTTTTTCTTGCAAGAAAGGCAATTTCATATTTAATAAAATGCAAGCCAGATGAAGTAATCTTTACTCAAAGCACTACGGATGGAGTTAATATGGTTGCTAGTGGCCTGAAATTAAAACAGACATCAAACATCATAATTCGTGATTCAAATCACGAACACCCAGCAAATCATTATCCCTGGGTACGTCTGACTGGAAAATTAGAAGTAAGGAGTTTGAAAATCAACAATGTTGGCTATTTTGATCTTGAAGAATTAAAAAAAATGGTTGATAACGACACGGGTCTTGTTGTACTAAGTCATGCTCTCTTTAATACAGGTGCAATTTTACCTGTAGAACAGATCGGAAATATTCTAGCTGAAAAAAACATTCCCTATTTTATAGATGCTGCACAAACAGTGGGTTGTCTTGAAGATGTTGATGTGAATAAAATCAAATGCAATTTTATGTCTTTTAATGGTTCAAAGTGGCTTTGTGGTCCAATGGGAACTGGAGTATTTTTTTGTAAAAACGAATCAAATGAAATGCTAGAACCGCTCCAAGTAGGTGGGGAGTCAGCAATTTTTCATGAAGGTAAAATTGTTTACAAGGAAATGCCAGCTAAATTCCAAGCAGGGTTTCGTAATTGGGCTGGCATAGCTGGCCTTGAGGCATCTATTGTCTATCTCTTACGATTAGGTCTTGAAAATATTAGAAAAAAGAACCTCAAGCTTGCTAATCTGATGCGTGAAGAACTATCAAGAATTTCAGGAGTTATTTTGTATGGACCTGAAGAACAGGAGAAAAGAACAAGCATAGTCTCTTTTTCACTTCTAAACCAAGATCCAAAAATTGTTGTAGAACGGCTTGAGAAACAGAATATGATTCTTGCAGTACGGGAAATCTTTACTCAAAAAGTGATTAGGGCTTCAATGCACTTTTTCAATACAGAATCCCAAATCCTTAAGGTTGTAGATGCAATTAAAAAAAGTTAGTTATTGTTCTTGTTCTTCTATAACCATCATTGTTAAGGTGGAATATACTTTATCGATTTTTCTAATTTTGTTTGTTATGATGTTTCGTAAAAGATCCATGTTGTCTGCTGTAATTTTTACAATTATGTCATACACACCGTATACTCCTTGGACTTCATAGCGAACAGATTTACCCTCTTTATCCAGTATTTCCTTAATTTTCTGAATGATTTCTACGTCAGAACCCAAATCAGAATTTAGTAAAATATAGGTTGTAGGCACAAGTTAATTCTTGTTGCACAATATTTAACCTTTGATTAGAGATATCAATTGCTCTTTAGAAAACAAGTTGTAATCTATTTCGTTTATAATTTTCTGCTAATTTCCCAATTATAGGGATTTTGTTTCCACAAAACTTGCAGTTGTTGTTCTCGTCCATATTC
>JBGPWD010000184.1:0-2099 GCA_041492015.1 Nitrosopumilaceae archaeon | reverse complement strand
CTTCGATACCTGATCTATCTTTGTATTTAAAAAATCAAGAACATCTCTTGCACTATTATGGTAAAAGAATTCCTCATTACCATGTGAGGATATGTTTACACAATATCGTTTTGCTGATCTGTTAAGGAAAATAATGTTTGATTTGTTTTCTATTCTGATTCCTTCGTCAAGATCAAGAGTTTGAAGGAGTTTTTCCAGTTGATTTTTTGATATTTCTTTTTCTTGGTATGTCATCCGTACATCGATTCCTTTAGGGGGGCTGATTCTTCCTCAGTCTGCTTGAGATTTTGTTCTATTATTTCAGCCTCGTGTAAAAGTGTGGGCAAGTCACAAGATGTTCCTGGCACTAGTTTGGATAATGCCATACAGATTTCGGCACCGGATCTAAAGTCAGGTCCTGGGTCTTGACCTTTGACTAGAAGCACAATTACATTTGTTTTTGACAACACTCCTTCATTTAATAAAATTCCAGGGATTCCAGGAATTGTGCCGTTTTGCAAAATTGGTATGTTGGCATCACTTAGTTTCTTTTTAGATTCTGCGGTGCTGCCTACTCCCATGATGGATGTAATATCATTTCCAGGTTTGATCAAAGAACTACTTAGGATTAGAGAGCACTTGTGCTGATTTGCCCAATTTAACATTGCTCTTGCCACTTCTCTGTGTAGAGATTCATGTGGTGTTAGATATGATGAGAAAACTGCGACCTTTAGTGTATTATTTACAAATATCCGTGCAGGAAAATTAGGTGTACCATCTTTGATTATGCTTATTGGTGGGAAAAGTTCTGAATCTATCACACCGGCTAATTCAAAATCCGTAGTACTTGTCAAAGATTCTGTCGCAATCGCATTTGCTAATCCTGCATATGGAAAACCATCTATCAGATAGCCGCCCTCTATGTTGATTGGTTTGATTTCTCTTATTGTGATCTCAGGAGCCAATATCTTGACTATCTCTTACATCCTTTTAAATCATGGATATCGTTTTATTTGGTTAAAATGAACCCTTTCTTGTGGAAACATTATACATACTCCTAAACTGTGATCTTGGTTCAGAAGTAGATATCATAAATGAGTTAATGAAAATTCCAGAAGTAAAAGAAGTACGAGGCACATATGGCATTTACGACATATTTGTCAAGCTACAAGGTGATTCAGGTGCAACTTTGGAAAATATCATAACTCACAAGATTAGAAGAATAACAAAAATTCGTTCCACAGTAACCCTGACTCCAATTCTTACACAAGGTGGACGTTAGGTCCAAAAATGCTCAAGTTATTCAATTCCTTTTCTTTAAAGAAAGAAGATTTTGAGCCATTTGATAAACCAGATGTAAAAATATTCATCTGCGGTCCCACACTGTATGATTATACTCATCTAGGACATGCTAGAATCTTTCTTACATATGATTTACTTTGTAGATATCTACAAGCTAGAGGTTTCAAGACAGATGTTCTTGTAAACATGACTGACATAAATCAAAGCGTCTTTAACAAAGCCATCGCACAATCTGCTGATTATAGAACCTTAACACGGTTTTATTCTGAGCAATTTGTAAAAGACCTAAAGTTGTTAAACATAATCACAGTAACAAGGCTTGCACATGTTTCAGATTATGTCGAAAACATAACCAAACACATTTCATTTTTTATGAAAAATAAGAATGCGTATTCTGCAAATGGAAATATCTATTTTGACACAAAAACCATAGCCGATTATGGTGTAATTTCCAAACAATCACGGCAACAACTAAACCTGCATAGGATGGATATTGGACCAAATAAAAAAAATCAAGAGGATATACTACTTTGGAACTGCTCAGAAGATTTTGGATTTTCATGGGAAGGAGATTTTGGAGATGGGGTTCCTTGGTGGCACATCCAAGATACTACTGTTGCATTTGAAAATTTTGGCACTCGTTATGATATACATGGTGGTGCCAAGGAACTCGCATATCCTCACCATGAGGCACATTTTGCGCAATACAAAGCACTAACTGGTTTAGAAAATCCAGTAAAACTCTGGATGCACGTCGGTCTTGTATTATCTAATGGTGAAAAGATGTCAAAATCACTTGGAAACATGGTTCTTTCACG
>JBGPWD010000132.1:0-2877 GCA_041492015.1 Nitrosopumilaceae archaeon | reverse complement strand
TAACCCTAAGAAAACAAAAATTCTTATCGATACAAAAGACATCAAAAGGATTTATCCAATTTCACTTGAAATTGCAAAAAGAATAACTTATTCCACCGTAAAAGCAGTATTTGGTTTTCAAAATTCTACAAACATTGGCATGATTGGTTTTCCTTCACTGCAAGCAGCGCCCTGTTTTCTTCCATCAGTTATTGAGGGAAAACCTACACCTGTTCTCATACCTGCTGCTATTGACCAAGACCCGTATTGGCGTGTTACTAGAGACATTGCAGAAAAAATTGGATATCCAAAACCAGCTCAGATTCATTCCAAGTTTCTTCCAGGTCTTGGAATGAATGGAAAAATGTCATCATCAATTCCTGAAACTGCCATCTTTACAACAGATGAAGAAGAAATAATTGATAAAAAAATTTCAAATTCGTTTACAGGGGGGCAACCCACTGTTGAATTACAACGAAAACTAGGAGCTAATTTTAACATCTGCCCTGTTTTTTGGTACTTACGCTACTTTTTCGAATCTGAAAAAGAATCTGATGAAAGAGCAAGAAAGTGTAAAGGCGGGGAGCTCTTATGTGGAGAATGTAAGTGTGATCTCAAAGATGCGGCAAAACCTTTCATTACAGAGTTTAAGAGAAAAAGAGAAAAAGCAAAAGATCAAGTAGAAAAATTTTTGTTTGAGTAGTCACATGAAAAAGAAAATTATCTGCGAAGATAGGTATGAGGCTCAGAAACTTTCGAGCCTTATTTATGTAAAAGACAACAAAGAAACATTCGTTGCAGGTATTTTAGAAATAATCGATAATGAAATTATTGTTTCTTTGACGGACAAATCTGCACATAGTATCCTTTTAAAAGATAAATCTGAGGCTGAATCTTTTGCTGATTTTATTCAATCAGTTGTTGAAAAAACAAATAGGATAACAAATACAGAAGTTTTTGAAAATATAGTAGAGATAACAAAAGATTGAGTTATACTAGAGCCTTGTCCATTTCTGACGTCAGGATTTCTTGCACTTTAAGAAAATACAGTCTAGTTGAATATGGCATTTCATCAATGTGATTCTCTATTGCCATCATAAGATATCTCACCGCACGTTTTGAAATATCCAAATTAAACTTCATGTAAAGTATCGGATCTTGTTTTACCTTTATCTTATCTACAAGCCATGGTGGGGCCATATCTTTTGCTTCTTCTATTATTTTGTTGTACCATAATGCAATATTTTCAGGATTTAGCCCTTCTTTTAGATCAGTGATATCATTTGACATCTTTCTTAACATCTGATCAGTAATTTCTTTCAATGTATGGTTTTAGAAATTTCCTGTTTTAGCCCACTTACTCAAAGATCGAAAAGTTGTTTGTCAATTCAGAGCAAGTTACCTTCTGAGTCAATCTCAGAGTTCTTTATTCGTGTTGTTGAGATGTGTTTACCATCAGTTGCAAGGGCCATAGGAACACTTACAATCTCTACTGGAGGAAGTCGTCTTTCGTTTCTTAATTTGTTTAGTATCTTACCTTGTCCCATGGTTTCTTCACTTACAACCAGTGCTTCTACTTCTTTTTCTAACACTGCAGGTCCAAAGTCATTGTCAAGTTTACTTATTTCATATCGAGGATTTGAAAAATTCTTCTTTATTGTTGATTCTAATGATTGATGTCTTTGAGAATAAGTGTGTAAAAGATCCTTTCCTTTTTTTGTAGCAAATTCATCACTAGTAAGACCGATTATAACTTTAGATGAAATTGAGAATGCCGTTTGTAACAAGACAAGATGACCTTTGTGTAAAATGTCAAATGTACCACCAAGTGCAACTAGCTGAAATTTTGGCATGAATATATTTTGTTTTGGGTTAAATTAACTGTGTTGAGATTTCACAAGTACAACGTTTATTATATTGCCTGGAGATGCAAGCGGAATGTTCTCAGAATCCCACACGTATGTCTCTATAAAATATGGTCCATCAGTAGTTGGATTCCAAGTTACAGATGCATTGTCACTTTCGCCAAGAAATATTCCTTTATAGCTTCCAATAAATTCAACTTGACCTGCAAAATTTTTTACTTGTACATAGTAAACATATGCTTGATTTGGTTGGTTAGCAAGATATCTTACTTCACTTGTTATTTTGACTGGAGCCCCAACAGGTATTGTAGAATATTTATTGCCCTGTGGATCTGCAACTAATGTACCGCTAATTATAACTGGCAATATTGCAGTTACATCTGTTACAGCGGTAATAGTTGACTGGTAGTTATCAGATTCTGCAACAAGTTTGTATGATTTTGCATGTGAATTTAGAGTAGACGATATGCTGAAGCTAGCTGTTGTTCCTGGACCAATATCAATTGGTTCTGCATTAGATATTGCAACAACTCTTTGAAATGCATCATATGAAATTAGATAAATTTTGGTTCCAGAAGATGTCATTGTTCCGCCATTTTTTATAGTTCCTGAAAGTGAAAGTTGTGATGCGATTTGTAGATGGCCTGGATTAATACTTAGGACTTGTTGTCGTGTTGACGAAGAGATAAACCCAGCGACATTAGTTTGAACCTTCGTAATAGCTGGATCTGGTTTTGTTGACGAAACAGAAAATGGAGCCTTTCCATTCCCTGGTACAACTTTAAGCAAAGTAGAGCCGGTTTTGTATTCTAGTGTATTATCATTTTCACCCAAAAATGAAATGCCAATTTTCACATCTGTGATTGGAAAGCTATTATGGTTTACAACCTCACCAAGTACTACTGTTGTACCGTCATCAGCTCTATAGCTATACGCCGGTAATACTTCTACCGTTAAACTAGTGTTTGACGGAAGTGTTTGTGCCCATACTAGATTAGATGAAAATAATGAAAATACCAACAAAAGTGCAAGT
>JBGPWD010000079.1:0-4255 GCA_041492015.1 Nitrosopumilaceae archaeon | reverse complement strand
CCTATCTTGGTTTCAATAAGCAGAGTTTACTTGTTGCAGCAATTTCCAATGGATCTGGTAGGTGGCGCTCTTCTTGGATTAATTGTTGCAAATATAGTTTCAAGAATTCTTAAACTGGATTTGATATTTGTAAAATCAAAAACCTAATTCTTGAAAAACCTTTGAGCTTATCAAAACCATTGCATAATGTTCTTTGTCGTAAATGTATATCCAATACCTGACATCACGTTCTTGGTTTGTTTTCCGTAATCCAAAATTCAGCTCATTCATAATTGTAAAACCTATTTTTCTTGCTACCTTCTTATCATTTGCCATCAATATACGAAATGCGCCCTTTTGGACGTTGAACCCCAACTTTACCATCTCTGATGCTACATTGGGTGCTTGGTACTCATCAGCAATCTCAAATGTTTTGGATACTGGAATTTGGGATGGATGAAATTCCATACATTTTTTTTATAGCTGCCAAATAAAATCTACTAGGTTTCAATGATTGTTTTTTTAAAAATTTGCTAAAAAGTCCAAAAATATGTTAAAAATATTAACTTTTATGTCAATTACTCATCATAACAAAAACTTAAACGGCTTTAAAATCTCTTAACCGCATGAGTTCCCTTTCGAGCCTTGTTAAATCATATAAAAACAAGAAAATTGAGGCAGCAAAACGTAGAAGACAAGCAGAAAATAAACTAAAATCTGTTCTTTCAATAAAAAGAAGATCATCATCAGGACTTGCCTCCTTGGAAAGAAGAAAAGAAGACAATTCCAGAAAAAGAGAGGAGATCTCACAGCTACTAAACCAGCATTTGGCCCAAAGAGATAGCATCCAAAGATTGAAAATATCTGCAGAAGAAAGACTCCGACAAGAACAAGAAGCAAGGGATCAAGTTCAACAACAAAGTGAGTTTGCTGAACCAGCAGAAAGAGCAAATGCTCTTGAGAGGCTCAAAATAACTGATGATAAAATTGCAGAATTAGGATCTGAACTTAAACAAAGAAGTCTTGCAGAAGACCGACTAGTCAAGATTATTGCTGATTTAGAAAAACAGAAAGGCAAAAACTATCTAGATCTCAAAAAACAAACTCACTCAAAACCATCACTTTTGGAGCAGCTCAAATCAAGTGCCAAGAAAGAGACACATCTTCGTCCTCATGTTCAATCATTGATAAAGAGCGAGGAACAGGTTAACCGAGATCTATCTAAAATTATGCAAAGGCTACGTCTTGTACAAGCAGCAAGAAGAAAAGCGCAAAGGAAGGCAGCTGCAAGAAGAGCTGCAGCGAAAAGAAAAGCAGCTGCAAAGAGAAGAGCAAAGACAAGAACAAGAAAAGCACCCAAAAGAAAAACATTAAAACGAAAAACGCCAAAAAGAAAAGCACCTAAAAGAAAAACAAAACGAAAGGTAAGTAAAAAATCTAAAAGATCAAGAAGGTAGCAAATCTACGCTTCATTAATATTGAATTAGTCTTCATTTTAGTCCATGTCACTTCCACAAAAGATAACTGTAGAGATTTCTGAACTACCAAAACTGAAGAACCCTATGTTTGTTTGTGGTTTACCTGGAAGTGGCTATGTTGGAAAACTGGCAGTAGACTATCTCATTGATGAGCTTAAAGGGATTCAGTTTGCAAGCATATTTTCATCATCATTTCCACCGCAAGTCTTGATCCAATCGGATGGTACAACAGACCTGATGAAAAATACTCTGTACTATTGCAAATACAAAACAAATGACATTGTACTTTTAACCGGTGATGCCCAACCAGTTTCACCTGAAAGCGAATATGCCATGGCAGAAGAAATCACAAAAATTTGTGAAAAGCTTGGAATTAAAACAATTTACACATTAGCTGCTTACATAACTGGAACTTTTTCAAAAACGCCAAAGGTTTACGGAACAAGTACATCACTACAAGTTGTTAATGAATTTTCAAAACAGGGTGTCTTTACTATGAGCAATGGCAGCATCACTGGGATGAATGGATTACTTATCGGTGTTGGAAAGACAAAGGGAATTACAGGAATTTGTTTGTTGGGCGAGACCTCAGGATATGTTGTTGATGCAATTGCATCAAAAGCAGTTTTGGAAATTCTTTCAAAGATGTTAGGAATCAAACTTGACATGACTAGTCTTAACAAAAAGGCACAAGATACTGAAAAACTGATAAGAACAATTGAGGAGCAGATGGGACAACGACCTTCTGGTGAACAGTTACCGATGTCGCAACATGATAAAAAATTAGGATACATTAGCTGACATGATAAAGCGCGGACACATTGTAATGATAGTTGGAGCAGTATTGATGATTGCGGCCTTTGTAATTGCATACTCTGTCATGCCCACAACTACATCAGGTGTAGGAGGAAATTTTTTTCTTGGTCCAGAAAACTTGTTTGATTCTGTAACAGAAAACCAAAGAATTGAACCTGGTACAACTTTTACGTTTTCTCATACTACAGGAACGTCTCAAGTGCCTCTAATGTGGGGGCTGCACATTTTGGACTATCAACCAGATGACAGGATCTCAATTACAATTTCAAACATTTTTGGTGACAAATTTGGTTCATTTGATGAGGAAGACCCAATCTTCATAAAGTCATTTATGATACCAAAGGTCGATACCTACAGTTTTAATGTCGAAAATAAAGGCAAAAGCCCAATAACTATAACCATGATGTTTAGTGAAAATCCTGAAAAGTCAAAGGCACTAACTGACCCTAATTCTGCATTTAACAAAAGCATAGTACCATTAGCTATTGCAGGTCTTCTTTTGATTATAGGAATTATTGCACTTGTTGCTGGAATAATTCTAAGCGTAGTGGATTGGAAAAAAGGTAAAAATCAGTCTAGATATGTCTAAAATTCTACTATGTTTAGCTTGCCGTATTTTCCTATATTAAGCGAGTTTTCGCCCTTGAAGCTATTGATGTAGCCATTTTCAATTTCAACTTTGGAGCCTGCCTTTATCATTTTGATTTGTGCATCCCATAAAGTTAGTTTGATCTGACCTGTTTCATCTTTTAGAATGGCATCTGCAACCTGAGCCTGTCCTCCTGCCCTCAGATTTACAGTTCTTGGCTCACCAATACTTTCAATTGTGCCTTCTACTTTGTCAAGTTTTGTCATTCCGGTTTTGAGCTGGTTTATACTAGTCATAAGCCAAATTTTTCATGTTCAAATAATAAGTGTTTTGATATCAGACTCTGTTCAGTATTTGGGGTTTGTTACTATTTTTCAATTAGATTATCCAAAGGCGATATACTGATGTTTTTTACGTCTTCGGCAATGTGAACTAGGTCAAATGGATTAGTTGTTTTGGGTACCATTACCATCAAAAGTTTGTCCTCATCTATCATAGTAGAAAGAGCAAAAACATGTTTGAAAAAACCAATATCCATTTGTAAACCATCTAGTATTTTATGATATTCTGCCACATCATAACGCATGGAAATAACCTTTGCAATGTATGTTAATTCAGAAAGTTCAACTATCTTTCCCATCTGACCATTGACCACCATCTCCAAAACCTCTCCTTTCCTATCCGTAATGATTGCAATCTTTGGCGAGGAAGTGACCTGTTGAACCTTATTTAGGATCTCCTGTGCCTTACTGTCTATCGGGGTTGGATTCATGATAAAAGAAACTTTCAAGGAGTTAAAAAACGAATGCATGACAAACTATGTGACAAACAGGTTAGGTATTTTTGGAAGCGAGTTTGATGAGAGGCTCAATCTTACTCTCAACCTAAATCTCGCTTAATTCTTGCCTTCTCAGCTGGTTAGTCTTTAAACTTCCATCTCTCTATCTCTGAAAATTCCGTTAGTCATTCTGATATCAGCTGTTTTTTCAACCACTGACCAATTTCCTTAGTTATTTCATTATGTGACATGTTAATTATTGGCAGAAGTACATTGTTTGTACTATTCTTTAGATATGGTTTGTATTCCTTCATTTCTGTATATTCCACAGCTGCGAAATGCAATATGCCTTCAATTTGATCTTTTATCACTTCAGGTGTTGGAGGATAACCTGATGCTTCGTAGAGAATCCCATCTGCCCATCGTGCTGGATTACCAGTACCTCCTAATGGGACGTTTCCAGTCTTTATGTTAAGGAAATCTTCAACGCTATTGACCTTAACAAGTTCGTGTATGATGATTTCTTTTATGGGCTGATATCTGATTGTTACCATGTAGGGCAACCATTGTTTCAGGCATTTAACTAATACGATCTAAACAGAAAATTGATAATTT
>JBGPWD010000177.1:0-2174 GCA_041492015.1 Nitrosopumilaceae archaeon | reverse complement strand
TAGATTGAAGCGTCGCTCTGGAAAACCATTGTTACGAGGTAGAAAAACTAAGATTGGTAAAAGTATACTAATTGTAGTAAAAGACTCAAAGAATCTCTCAAGGGCAACTGGGACATTTTTAGGTGTGGATGTAAAACCAGTTGACAGCTTGAGTGTTTTGGATTTAGTTCCTGGCGCTCAACCAATAAGATTAACAGTATTTTCAAAGGGCGCAATTGAAGAACTCGCAAAAATAAAATCTCCCCACTTGGATCTCATGGTGACAGTAAGATGAATGTAGAAGAAGCCAATCACATTGTCCTCAAACCATATATTACAGAAAGGACATTTGCATTAGTTGAAAATGAAAATAGAATTTGTTTTCTAGTTAAAGAAAATTCTACTAAACCGAAAATCATGGAAGCTGTAAAAATTCTCTACAAAGAAGAACCTGTAAGTGTAAACGTATGCAGAACAGTTTATGGGAAAAAAGCGTTTGTCAAATTCCAAACTGTAGCAAAGGCACGGGATCTGGCAACAAAGATAGGAATGCTATAATATGGTTTACAATGAATCATTTCGAATGATGGTGAATTTAATTGGTTAAAGAATTCAAGTATAGAGGAATATCTACAGAAGAACTACAGAGCCTGTCACTAGAAAAACTCTTTGAACTCTTTCCAGCCAGAGCCAGAAGGTCTCTTACCAGAGGTATCACGGATGATAAAAGAAAACTACTTGAGGAAGCAAAATTGGCAAAAGCAGGAAAACTTGCTACCCAAATTAAGACCCATCTTAGAGATTTGATTATTCTTCCCTATATGATAGGACTTACAATTAATGTTTTTACTGGAAAAGAATTTCATCCTGTAGTAATAAAACCAGAAATGGTAGGCCACTATTTGGGTGAATTTTCACTAACGAGCAAAAGAGTCCAACATGGTGCACCAGGTGTTGGCGCATCGCGTTCTAGCTTGTATGTACCATTAAAGTGATTAATATGCAATTCAAATATGCTTTTCAAAATTATGATAGGACAAGACACGTTCGTGCTTCTCTGAGGGAAAAAACAATTTCTCACAAACATGCACGTGAAATTGCAGTTAAAATAAAGGGCATGTCTATAGAATCTGCCCGAAATTATCTGCAGGACGTCATAAGACTAAAACGCGCAGTCCCGTTCAGAAGATATCATAATGAAGTTGGGCACAAGTCAGATACAGGAGTAATGGGTGGAAGATATCCACAAAAAGCAGCCAACGAGTTTGTTAAACTTCTTGATAATCTAGAATCAAACGCAGAATATCGTGGAATGGATTTAGACAGATTGAAAATAATAAACGCCACTGTACATAAAGGAAGAAAAATTGCTAGGTTTACTCCCCGTGCAATGGGAAGAGCATCACCAAAAATTAACATACTTACACATGTGGAGCTTGTAGCTCAAGAGATTTGAAATGTCATCAGTAAAAAATGTAATCAATGACAGCTACAAACTCATGCTTCTAAAAGACTATCTTAGAGAGGCCATTAAAGAAGCAGGATTTGCTGATGTGGACATACAAAAAACACCGACAGGAACTCGTGTGGGGTTGCATGTTACAAGGCCTGGAATTGTTATAGGTAGAAAGGGTTCAGGAATCCGTGATCTCACCAAAGTTTTAGAAAAAGACTTTGATTTAAAAAACCCACAAATTTCAGTTATAGAAATTACCAAACCAGAACTTCAACCAAGTGTGATGTGTAATAGGATGTCCCAACACCTTGCCAGAGGAACGGCATTTAGACGAGCTGTGATGTGGACTATGCAAACAATAATGAGTGCTGGTGCAATGGGAGTACAAATTACAACTTCAGGAAAACTCAGGGGTGACCGTTCTTCATTTGAAAAACATAGCAAAGGAATTTTGCCAAGAGCTGGTCATTTTGCAGACGTTATTGTTTCAGAGGATATTGTTCATGTTAAAACGAAGATGGGGCTAATTGGCGTACGAATTAGAATTGCAAGAAAAGAACGCTATATTCCAGAGTTTGAACTCAGGGAAATTAAAAAAGAGGTTGCAAAAGCAATACCAGAAGTTGAAGAAAAAGAAGTCGAAGTAACAGAAGAAATTCCAATAGACCCAACAAAGCCAAGAACTGAAAGTGAACTAATTGAAATAGAAGAAAAACTAGTAGAACAAGTCGAGACTTTT
>JBGPWD010000072.1:0-4559 GCA_041492015.1 Nitrosopumilaceae archaeon | reverse complement strand
GGACAATGTGATTGGCTTCTTCTACATTCACCTTGCTATCACCATTAGATCCAAGTGTGGAGATTTTATTTTTGCGAGTTCTTCAATTGCGCCCTTTGAAAATACTGTTAATCTTATTGGTTGAGCGCCTGGAACTAAATCCAAAACACTCAAGCTGTCAACTGGTTTTACATCCACACCTAAAAATGTCCCAGATGCCATTGAGAGATTCTTTGAGTTTTTTACTACAATTAGTATACTTTTACCAATCTTAGTTTTTCTACCTCGTAACAATGGTTTTCCAGAGCGACGCTTCAATCTATTTCTTAGCCTATCAATATCTTGTGTCAAGTTAAGTGCATCAAAGAATTTTGCAAGTTCCTTTGTCTTTGATATCGACTCAATTTCATCAGAAACTACAATTGGAAATGATTCAAGTTTATCAATTTTATGACCGTGTGATTTTACCAGTGAATTAGATGCAGTTGCTGCAATTGCAGAACACAAAGCGAGTTTGTTTTCTTTTTTATTTAACATCTTATATGTCACTTTTTCCGTAGTAGGGGGATGTGCTTGTCTTCCACCTCGCACCATAGCAACGCCGCCACCTTGTCCCATCCTTCCACCTCCTCCACCATGCATCCTAGCAACTCTTGCTTGGTGATGACCTGTTGGCGGACTATTTGATTCTGCTACCACATTCATACCAGCAAGTGGATAGCGTCCTTGAGTTTGAAACTTGTGTGATTCTAAATTCACATATGCCCTGTGTAAAAGATCTACTCGCAGTGGAGTAGAAAAAACAAGTGGCAATTCAATTTCTTCTTGCTTTGAACCATTTATTGAAAATACTTTTACGGTCATAACATTACCTCCAAAACTCTTGGTTGTGTAATCTTAGAAGTTCTGTGACGCATTGGAAAACGAAGCTTAACTAGTCTTCTATAAGTTCCAGGAATTGAACCACGTATTACAACAAAGTCTCCTTCTACTACTCCAAAATGTTTGAAACCTCCAGCTGGGTTAATTTTGAATTCAGAGTTTTGAGTATTACTCATTATCATTATTCTATTGTTGTATTGTGTTCTTTGGTGGAACCCTCGTTGACCTGCTCTTGGAACAGTATACATGATAGTTGAAGGGCTAATTGGACCTAATGTACCAACTGCTCTTACACTCTTTCTTGATTTATGCTGTTTCTTTTTTACACCCCATCTTGTAATCGGTCCTTCAATTCCTTTACCTTTCGTTATAGCTGCGACATCAATATCAGCGCCTTTTTGAAAAACTTGATCAACTTTAACTTCTTTACCTAAAAGATCTTTGATAAAAGCAAATTGTTTTTGTACATCTCCACCCTTTACTGCGACTTCAAAAACATAGGGCTTTTTTTGATCAACACCAGCTTGTCTTGGTAGAACTGCTGCAATGGCATAAATTTCGTGGACTCTTCTAAGTGATTTCTCTACCCTTTCAAGACTTTTTTCATCAGACTTTGCTGTAAATAGTCTTGGCAGTTCTTTTGGTAGGTCTTTTGCATAAACATCAAAAACGGAATTATAACCGTATCTATCTTTTGAATATCCTCTAATTCCAATTACAACAATTGGTGGTGTGACAACTACAGTAGCAAGGCTAACAAGTTGCTTGCCAAAGTTTGGAGTTTTATCTCGATCATCGATACTTGCTACTCTAATACAACCAGCTTTGAATCCTGCATGTGCCAAGAGTTTTGGTTGATCACCTGCTTCATCTGGCCAAGTACGAATCCTTGCTTCCATGCTCTTCGCTCGTCCTCTTGGAAGGTATGCAAGACTTCCTCTCCTTGGCTGACTATGCTTTCTATGGCCCATCGATAAACGCTAAATGTCGTAAACCCCATTATAAGTCTACTATTTAAAATAATAGATTAAAGTAATTTTTTACAAAAACGATCTAGAAATTACAAACGCAAAATCATAATTGCAATAACAATACCACCTATTACAACACCAGCTAATCCGGCAATAATTGCAAAAAGTAACATGCGTTTTTGTTTAGACAATAAAAAATTATTCTTTAAAACAATATTAAACTTAATGACGAGTAAGGATGTTTAAAATCGCCAGAGTCCCAAGTATTGCTTCTTCTAGCCGTACGGTTTCAGTAGCTTGTTCAGGAAAGAAATTAAGACTCTGTGATTTTGGAATTTCTTTTATTGATATTCCAAGAATTTCATGGATTCCTCGTTCAGGTGAACCAAAAACAACTAGAACCGGATTATTTGAAATCTCTTCAAAATATTTCTGCACTTTATGTATGGTTTTTCCTTTTTTTGTAGTTAGGATTACATTAGAATTCCATCCAGAAAGAAGCGTGCGTAAATTTGCACTTTCTTTGACCTCATATCCCCAATATTGTTTAATTTCGTTTCTAGAGATCTGCTTTGCCAAAAGTTCTGGATAGCCAGTTTTAAATTGCATTGTAACTCTTTTTCCTTCTTTATCTTCTCCAGAATATGGGATAAGCTGATCAAGCCCAACGTCAACAAATTTTCTACCTTTTGCAAAAACTATCATTCCTTCCCTAATATCACCAGCTTTTATTTTATGAGAATCTGAAGTATAGATATGATGAGGAATTTTTAATGGGCTTAGACTTCCTGCAAATTTTAGTTCAGAGATTTTCTGAAAAAGTCCTCTTCTAAGATATTGCGGGGTTTCAAGATATTTTAAAATGGTACGTATTAGTGACCTGTCACGATCGCTTCCAGATCTTTCATGATATATGTACACAGTCTGCACATGAAAAATTGCACAAGCACGAGATATTAGAGAAATCTTTGTTGATTTACCAAGTTGTGTTGACTCATCACTTACTGAGGAATCTGGAATTGCAATTGAAAGTTTCAATGATTCAAAATTCTATGTAGTGTTATAAAATAGTAGAGATTATTTTTGTCTTTTAGCTACTGACTCTTTTGCCTTTGCAGCATACTTTTCTATATCTTTTTCTGAAGTTTTGGTTAAAATTTTTGTGTCATTTAGTATTTCTGCCATCTTGACATGTTTTGTACCTTCTTTTTCTTCACTAACAAGATATATTGACTCAATAGCAAGTGATGCGGCTTCTTCTAAAGACATGTCTTTTTTGTAATACTTTTCCAAGTACTCTGTTACCTGTTCTGATCCAGAACCAATAGCAACTGCATCATATGAGATGTATGTACCACTAGGATCAGTAAGGAAGATGGAACTGCCACTTTTATTGATTCCAGCAATAATCAATGCTACACCAAATGGTCTTACTCCAGCATATTGGGTAAATTGCTGGCATTGGTCAGCAAGATGTTTTGCAACTGATTCTACCTCTATTGGTTCATCGTAAATCATTCTGTTTGATTGGGAAAAGAATCTTGCATTATCTACTTGTGATCTAGCATCAGGGATATATCCTGCAGCGGCAACGCCGATATGATCATCTACTTGGAATATCTTTTGTGTAATTTCGGCATTTTGTAATTTCCTTGGCTTCTCTTCAACTGCGAGAATTAGTCCATCTTTACTTTTTATTCCAATAGCAAGCGTTCCACGTCTGACTGTTTCGATTGCATATTCTACTTGGTAAAGTCTTCCATCAGGAGAAAAAACAGTGATTGCTCTATCATAACCTGCAGCAGCTGGTAACATTTCAATTTTCATACCTTTGAAGGTTTAATTTAAGTCTATACAGATATGCGATCATGCATTTTGAGATCCCGTTTTATGGTCACAAAAATATTAGATCACTTCACACAAAAACAATTGAGATAACCACAGAACATAATATTACATTAAATGGTGATTGTATTGTAGGAGTAGGGGCAATTTGTGGTTGTAATGATATCCCAGAACAAATGAAAAATCTTTTACGAAATTCTAAATCAGATATTTTGTTTACAATATCAGTAAAAGACATTTCCTTTAAGGTCAAAGGAATTGGTCATGAGAACTTGATTTTAACAAACCCTCACGATATTGTAATTAGAAAAAGTTCTTTTATCTGCCCACGTACATTGGCAATTCGTTGCGAGACCGCTTCAGATTCTATCCCTAGACAGATGATTAAGATTCTGCAAAGTCCTGATTCAAAAGGAATTTTTGCAATCGATGTAAATTAATTTAAGAACAATTTACTTTTTTGTAATAAGGTAGAACCATGATTTTCTAGAACTTTTGTTAGTGCCCTATTCACTATTTCTATTAGAAGGTATTCACCATAGTTTTGTTCCATCCCAGCCGCGTGTTTTTCTAGGTTTTTCTTTTTTGTTTTTGTGTGGCTATTTTGTGCAATATTTTCTATTACCTTTTGCATCTTTATTGATGCATCAATTATTGCTTTTGAATAATCAGAATCAAAGTTGGGCGGAATTTTAAATCCTAGAAGCTTAATTGATGTTCCATAAAATTTCATTACTGCCCCTCTAACTTCTTTCATTTTTACAATTTCCACAAGACCTGCACGTTTTAAAACATCTAGATGATGTCTAATTGTCGTAGTTGCTTTTTTGTATCCTGATCTGTGCAATTCCTCAACTATTTGTTCCACGGAAAGTTGTTTAT
>JBGPWD010000175.1:0-2203 GCA_041492015.1 Nitrosopumilaceae archaeon | reverse complement strand
TAGTAGCTCTGCCAGTTCCAGTCTAGGCAGATAGTCTCATTTCATGTCAAGCAAGATCCGCCACGTAGACGACGCAGCGTGGATACTCCACCTTAGGATTGCTCCCTCCCGGACCTCATCCCTTTCAGCAGTTCGGTCTTGGAGACCATCCCTTCGGACAGCTCCAGTCCTGCATCCACCCGCTTCGGCGTGATTTCATTTCCGCAAGTCAAGCGAGTACTATCCATCTAGAGATTTACCCAGCAGTTATCAGATCTCTGCGTATAGCCGGTTTCAGATTTGGGGCACGGCTAGCGCCCCGATCTTCCCTACTACCGCTTATTGTTACAACGAAATCTTATATTTGCATTAGGATCAGTCGCGCTTTAGATTTACAAGCATGCTACAAACTGAACAAATATTTCCAGTACATTCGCTGCCACATTTGGAACAAATTTTTCTTTGTTTGTAATTTGAGTCCTTAACTAAAGTAGAAATTCTCATTATTGATTTGTACATGTTATTTTTGATTCCACCATGTTTGATTTCCAAAGAATTAAGAAATTCACGTATTTCCGTTCTTATTCCTTCATTCATATGCGGACATTGTTCTGATTGGAAAGGGATCTCATTTACAAATGCATAAAACACAATTTCATTTTCGTATATCTCACAAAATGGTTTTATTTTTCTAGTTTTGTTGGATGATGTATCAGGATCCATCCAGCCTATCTTGTTTGTATCTCCTGATAGTACATTAATGACAAAAGTCTGAAGAACATCATCTAAATTATGTCCTGTTGCAATCACATCTACACCTAAATCTTTTGAACCAAAATCAATCGCTCGTCTTCTTAGGATTCCACATATAGAACATGATGATGTTTTTTCATTTTCCCTAATTTCTAAAGATTCTTCTAAAGTTATATCAAAAAGATCTTTGTAGGAAAATATTTTATATTCAACTCCTATATTACTGCAAAAATTTTTTACGATTCCTAACGCTTCGTCTCTATAGCCTGGGATCCCTTCATCTATTGTTATTGCCTTAAGCTTAAAGTTATGGGATTCGGACATTTTTTTAAGTAGATGCAAAAGAGAAAGCGAATCTTTTCCTCCTGATACTGCGACTCCTACAATGTCACCATTTTCTATCATGTTATGCTTTGATATTGTTCTTGCAGTTTTTTGTAATATGGAATTTGAAAAACAACTTGCACAAAGGTTTTCTCCAGAATACTTTCTGGAGTATACAGCTGCATTGGCACATCTATGACATTTCATACAGGATTTTTTTTATGCCCAAATTTAACCATATGTGATATTAAGAAAACTTGCAAGTTCTATTTTATATTGTAATAAAACCAGATTTGACTACTGATAATGCTATGTTAAGTGCAAACAAAGCAAAAGTTATTGCATAAATTGACCACATAGTCACCTTTAGTGCCTTGTCTGAGATACTTTTCTCAATTATGCTTTGGATGAATTTTCCGCCATCAAGAATAGGAAGAGGAAGCATGTTGAATATGCCAATAAAAAATGAGAGCATCCAAAGCCAAAGAAGAAACAGGAATACTTCTGGACTCCAATGAATGTAATATGGTACAACGGGTTGATATGCTGGAAACGATGCTCTCAAAATTCCAAGCATTCCTTTTGTAGCATTGTCTTTTGAAGGTGTAAGTACTACAGGGATCTGCAAAGTTTGTCCTCCTCTAAGTATTGATACTGATACAGTTTCTCCTGGTTTCAAATTTTTTGGAAAATCTTGTGGATTAACAATAGGTACTCCATTAATTGCAGTGATGATGTCCTCTTTGAGTAGTCCTGCCTTTGCAGCACCAGATCCTTCAGTCACTGAAACTATTGGTACACCTAATGGTTCATGGTAAAATGCACTGCGAATTGGGTCTGGCATTAATAATGCAAAGGAGGGATTGAAAATTAGTAAGCCAGCTATGATAAATGAAAAGAGAACATTAGATGTTGCTCCAGCACCTATTACTCTAAGTTTTGAAATCTTACTTGACTTGGCAAACTCTTCCTCATCTGGTTCTACAAATCCTGCAAATAAGGCAATAAATACTGCAAAGCCACCTGTTTTGATTTTTATTTTTTCTAAAGTGGCTACAATACCATGTGCACCTTCATGAATGACAAGAACAATTGGAACAGCTAGCAAAAAGTATGCTATGTTTGGCCCTGACTGGATTGTGACACC
>JBGPWD010000119.1:0-3156 GCA_041492015.1 Nitrosopumilaceae archaeon | reverse complement strand
TATCCTAAGACGTAGAAGGTTGCATGTCCGAGTCTAGAGAGACAATTTACATAGGAAAAAAACCACTGATGGCGTATGTAACTTCTTCGCTGATTCAGTTGGCAAATCAACCTAAAATATCTATCAAGGCAAGAGGGCTCACCATTGGACGCGCTGTAGACGTAGCTCAGATAATCGCACGTAAAACAGAAAATGCTGGGTACACTATTGGAAGCATCAAAATCGGCTCAGAACTGCTAAAATCAGAGGACGGGCGCGACAGGAATGTTTCTACTATAGAAATCGAAGTAAAAAGAAACACTACTTAGACAACTTGACTTGGAGAATTTTTTCTCCTTTTTGTTATTTTATATTTTTGAGACATAATTCTTCTCCATCCTCTTGAATTTTGCAAGATCTACGATCTCATTAAACTGATCAAAATTGACAAGATTTTTCTTCAATCTAGCCGTAGTACTGGATTTTCTGAGTTCACGTAAAATTTGTATTGACGCAAAAGCATTTGCAAAAAGAACAGAAAGTGGATACAAAATAAGCTTAAACCCCATCTTGTGTAACGCTTTGGACGAAACAAGAGGTGTTGCACCACCCTCTATCATATTTGCAACTAGAGGCGCTTTAATTGATCTTCCAATTTTTTTCATTTCCTCAATTGATCTTGGAGCTTCTATGAAAATTGCATCAGCTCCAATTTTTTTATACTGTAGTCCTCGTTCAATTGCAGCATCCAACCCTTCTGGTGCTCTAGCATCAGTTCTTGCTACTATTATGAAGTCTTTACTTTTTCTTGCATCTAACGCAGCTTGTAATTTCTGAGAATATTCATTCTTTGGAATGACTTCTTTTCCTGACATATGTCCACATCTCTTTGGCCACTTTTGATCCTCAAGAAAAATTCCTGCGGCTCCTACTGATTCTAACTCTGTTACTAGCTTCCATACACTAAGCGGATTTCCGTAGCCAGTGTCTGCATCAACAATTACCGGAACAGATACTGCTCTACAAATTCTACTAGCGTTCTCTATTGTTTCTGTTGCCCCAATAAATCCATAATCTGGCATCCCAAGCAAAGTTGCAGCTGTTCCATATCCTGTTTGAAACATAGCCTCAAAACCAGCCTTTTGAGCAATTTTTGCTCCAATTGCATCATAGACACCTGGGACTACAAGGGGTTTTGAATTATCAAAAAGTAATTTTCTTAGATTTTGCAATTGCTGATATTGATATTTACAATTATTTATGGCTTAACTGATTTTGATATCTTTTCCTCGTGGTCTTTTTTTTGTCGTTTCTATTTTCTGAAGTTCAGACTCAAGAAACCTCTTGTACTTTGTCGTTTCTTCTTTTGTCATATTAGATATATTGGCACTAAGTGAATTTCCTATACTTGTTATGCGCTCTAAAAGGTCCATGGCTACAAATTTGCCTACAGTACCTATCCTGAACATAACATCAATTTGGTTTTTTACGATTTTATTCAGGGTTTCAAGATCATCAGCTACAAGCCTGCCCTTTTTGGTTATTTGATATTTTCTATCTTTTGTCTCTTCAATTAAATTCTCATCCAAAAGTCTGCCAAGTAGAGGATAGATTAAACCTGGTGAAGGTTTCCATTTCCCTCCGCTTTGTGCTATTGCCTTGTTAATAATGTCTTTACCAGTACTTGGATTTTTTTTTAGCACTTCAAGTATGAAATATCTAGAAAACCCTCTTGGGACTACACTTCCAACCCGTTGTATCCACTGTGAGAGCATCACTAGCGATATCACTAGCGATATATATTAATTATTCGAAATAAATTTGCATGAATTCTTCATAAGACATATTTATCTAATTTGAAAAGGAAGATGTCTAAACATGGTTGATTCGATAGAACATGATCTGCTGATTGTCGGTTCTGGTTTGGCAGGTCTAAGAGCTGCAATTCAAGCTGCAAAAACTAGCTCAAATATCAAGATCGCAGTAATTTCAAAATTACAAGTAATGCGTTCACATTCTGTTTCTGCAGAAGGTGGAACAGCTGCCGTCCTTTTTCAAGAAGAAGGAGACAGCTTAGAAGCACATGTTTACGATACAGTAAAAGGAAGTGATTTCCTCGGAGATCAAGATGTAATTGAAAAACTAGTCTATGAGATGCCTTCAGAGATTTACCAGCTTGAACATTGGGGAATGCCTTGGTCAAGAAGGGAAGATGGAAGAATTGGTCAAAGAAATTTTGGGGGTTATAGCTATCCACGTGCAACATTTGCTCAAGATAAAGTGGGGTTTTATGAAATGCAAACTTTGTATGATACATGCCAGAAATTTGACAACATTGAATTTTATAATGAATGGTTTACGACATCAATAATACATGACGGGCAAAAGTTTTGTGGTATTACTGCAATTGAGCTTTCAACTGGAACATTCTACACAATAAAAGGTAAAGCTCTAATTATAGCAACAGGCGGAGCTGGAAGACTTTACAGCTATTCTACATATGGACTTTCTTCAACTCCTGATGGTATAGATATGGCATATCGAGCTGGCATGGCTCTGAAAGACATGGAATTTGTTCAATTCCATCCTACAGGCATTCTGCCGTCTGGGATTCTCATTACTGAGGGTGCACGAGGTGAAGGAGGTTATCTTCTCAATAAAGACGGTGATAGATTTATGAAAAAATATGCACCAACTAAGTTGGAGCTAGCATCACGAGATGTAGTATCTCGTGCCATGATAACCGAAATAAATCAAGGCCGCGGTTTTAAACACGAAACAGGTATAGAATGTCTCAAACTGGATCTCAGGCATCTTGGCAATGAGTTAATAATCAAAAAACTACCTGCGATTAGAGAAATATCACTAAAGTTTTCAGGTATAGATCCTGCCAATGAGCCTATTGATGTTAGACCAGTATCTCATTACATGATGGGTGGTATTCATACCAACATAGATGGTGCAACAGAAATTCAAGGAATCTGGGCTGCAGGTGAAGCCGCATGTAATAGTGTACACGGTGCAAATAGATTAGGCGCAAATTCTACAGCTGAATGTTTAGTGTGGGGAAAAATAACTGGTGAGCTTGCAGCAAAATATGTTTTAGAAGCAACATCTCCACCATTTCCATTGCACCTTGTATCGGCAGAGGAAAAAAGAATCTATGATGGGATATTT
>JBGPWD010000047.1:0-5834 GCA_041492015.1 Nitrosopumilaceae archaeon | reverse complement strand
CTTTATTCTGGTAGCTTTTCATTTTAGTTTTGAGTACTTTGATGTGATCATATATTCCAAAAGAGAACAATATGTATGACCACAGAAAGAAAATGTCAACTGGATGTCCAGTATAGTATGAATTATCAAGCGAGAAGTACTGAAAACCAGTATCAGCTACTACCTCCACTACTATGCCAACAAGCATCAGAGACCAAAGAAAATTTACCTTGCCACCAAAAAATAATATCACTCCAATGATTGCAGGCACCAACACTATTGCATCTGCTATGGGATAAGAAGCTCCCAAGATGATGGCAAACTTATCTTCACCAGAATTGTTATCAAGTGTCCAGTAGATGTTGGGTACAAGAACAGCAACGGCAACAAGAGATGCAGATACTATCAGCTTTTTTGTGATCATGTTTCTAAAAGGTCTAAGGTACAAAATTGTAAAAACAAAGTAGGCTGGATAGCCTGCAATGTAAAATAAGTCTGCCTCCGACGGAAATGGCTTTTGATGATAGAAAAGCTCTTCAACCAACCACACCTGCTCTGCAATAAACCAGCATGCTGCAAATACTGCAAACACGATCCATGCCTTTCCATGATTTCCAGTGACACTGTGTTTTTTTGCTGATATTATTGATAAAACAAGCATGGCAGCTGGTATTGGTATAAAGATCCAGTTTGTGAAAATAGTGGCAGTTTCCTTTCCAATATGTTCAGTAATAATGATTGCAAGTCCGGTAGCTGCTAATGAAAAAAGCAGGAATCTTTGAGATCCTAGTTTTTCAAGTCTTGTCTGCAATTTACTCACTGATTTTCATAATAAAGTTGGCAATCCCTTCTTGCGTGCTCATCTCACCAATGTGTTTTTTAATGGATTCTATTATTGCTAGGTGGCTTTGACCATACAGTTCTTTTAATACTCTTGACAAATATTCTGGATTTTCATAGCAATCAGGTAAATAACAATAGTAATCTTTGTGGATCTTGCCTACTACATTGTATGTTGGCTTGCCCACATCAAACAGAGCCTTTTCTATTGCTAGAACCACAAGTGCCTTTTTTGCATCATCCATAGAATATCTTCCTATCAAACTGAGTCTCTTAGAGCTTGATAAATCATGGGGTTGTCAGAAAAATTTAACAGAAAATGTGCAGTAAGCTTATCGGTGTAACTACAAAACTCCTTCCCAATTTTTTAAAATCTCAACATCAGGATTTTTAGAAACCAAAACTTGTTGGTTCTTTTTCCTTCATGCTTTCCTTTCTGTTTATCAAGTAAATGCCAGTCAGCATAATAACAATAGCAATTATCTGAAATGCACTAATCTGTTCATGTAAAAATAACCCTGCAAATCCAAGACCAAAGACGGATGACATTGAGAATATGACGATTGTACGAATAGTGCCTATTCTCTTCAAACTCTGCAAGAAAAAGTACAGCGAGCCACCAAAACCTAAAGCACTAAGCAGAACTAGATATGGTATCTGTGTTGGACTAATTTGAAATGGTATTCTCATGGCAAATATGATTCCAAGCATAATAGCCCCTCCTATTGCATATTTTAACTGCACAAGTCTTGCAGAATCTATTCTAGTAGAGATGATTCTGCTCAGGTTATTATCCAAAGCCCAAAGTGCAGTTGAACCAAGAATCAACAAGTGCCCTGAATTTATCTGAAATAATGAACTTGAAACTTGGAGGTTTGTAGTGATTATAGTAACTCCAAATAAAACCAATCCTACAGCAACAAAACCAACTGGCTTTAGTCTTTCTTTAAAGAAAATTAATGCCAGTAATACCGTAAATACAATCTCGGCGTTTGATAAAAGTGAAGTATCTGACGCCGTACTTTGGCTCAAACCTAGAAAAAAAAGAAAAGGTGCAAGAGTAGCACCACAAATTGCAACGGTAATTAAAATTCCATAGTCTTTTCGTGCAAACGATGTCTTACTTCTTTGTGCTATTGGGGTAAATGTAAGGGCGGCAATAAGATAAACCAAAGAGGAAAGCAATAAGACATTTACATTTGATACTATGGGTTTTGCAATAGTAGGAACTGCACCAAAAAGGGCAGATGCCAATACCGCAGAAGCATATCCAATAATCAGAGTTCTATTTTTTAGTTTTAGAAAATCTCTTGTCACATATTGAATATAATCATTGTATTAATTGAGCCTTTACGAAAGCAAGTATGTTATAATAAGCTGTTCAAATCCTCACAGATCTGAACCAAAAAGTAAAAATTAGTACGTTATGATTTGATGATTCTAGCTTGTTATTTTTTAGAGAATTTTTTTAATGCTGATGTTATGTTTTTTTGTAATCTTTTATCCCCAACATCTGGAATGATGCGATTGTAATGCAACTCTTTATTGGTTATGGTGTTTGCTATTGCACAAGCTGTGACAAAGAGCATATCTGGATGAATTTTACGAATGTTTTGATCTAAAATAGCTCTCATCAAGTAAGGAAAAACAAGTGCGTTGTTTACTCTATTGTGAAATTTGTAGCTTCCAGTTGCAACAATTTTTGCACCGGCTTTTTTTGCAACCAAAGGATCAATTTCAGGTTCTGGATTTGTAAGGGCAAAAATTATTGGATCCTTGTTCATACTTTTAATCATAGGAGACGTTAGCATGCCCTTGATTCCTGACACCCCTATGAATACATCGGCGTTTTTTATAATCTCTAAAAGTGCCCCTCTTTCTTTTTTGAAATTAGTTGAACTTGCAATATTTTTCTTGTATTTGTTCATGTTTTTACTTCTTCCCTGATATATTGCACCTGTTGAATCTACGACGATGATGTTTTTACAACCAGCAAATCGTAATAGGTTTGTAATACCATAACCTGCGGAACCTGCCCCAGCTATTACTATTCTAATTGAGGAGATTTGTTTTTTGACTAACTTCAACGAGTTTAACAATGCAGCCAAGGCAACTACTGCTGTTCCATGTCTGTCATCATGAAATATTGGGATGGAAATTTTTTTCTCAAGCTCTTCAGAAATCTCCATGACTTTGGGCGATTCAATGTCTTCAAGGTTTATTGCACCAAAGGCGGGTTCTATTGCTTGTATGGTTTTAATGATTTCGTCTTTTTTTGTTGTATTAAGACACAATGGAAATGCCGTAATACCACCAAACTGTCTGTATAAAACTGCCTTTCCCTCCATTACTGGAAGTGCTGCATAAGGGCCTATATTGCCCAGTCCGAGAATTCGTGTTCCATCAGTTACAATGGCAACATTGTTTCTCTTTGAAGTAAGAACATATTTTTGATTTGGGTGATGAAAAATGGCTTCACTTACAGCAGCAACCCCTGGGGTGTAAATCAGCTGTATTTCTTTTAGTTTTAACCGACGGGTTTTATTTCCAAACAAAATCTTGCCTTTTAGTTTCTTATGTAATGCTATGGCTTTTCTTGCAGTGGCTTGTGAAGATAACATGCTTGATGATTATTTGTAAGCTGGATTTAATTCAATTTAAGAATTGGTCGTATTTTGGACCCCACTTTTGTAAAATATTCAAAATCATCTTTAAGGAGTTTTGGTATAATTGGCCTAGTTTCAACTTTTATGACCATTGGTTTTAATTACCAATCATTACCAGTAGGTATATATAGCGTTACCATTCATTGGAATCTATGAGTAAAACAGCACCGGAACCAAAAGAGTTCCATGCAGAATCAAAAGAAATCCACGCAGTTTGCAAGCATAATGCAGGCAGATTTTTTGATGAGGTAGAAAAATCAATACCACAATACCATCAATCAATAACAAATCTCCAGCATTCATACATTGCAGCATGGCAAAAGGCAACTGACTCAGCTATTTCTATGAATCGTGAATTTACAACCAAGGCTGGCATAAACACAAATGTTCCAGCAGCTATGGTAAAGATAGTAAACGACACGACTGACGAAATCATCAAGGCACAAGCAGTACAAAATAAAGTAGTGCTGGCTGCAATTGATGCAACTGAGCAGGCGATCAATACATTCAACGAAAATGCAAAATTGTTCACTGGCCTAAACCAAGGCGTACTGCAGTATTGGGTTCAAGCATGCACACCTACACGAAACTAGTGTAAAGGAGCTTTTTCCTTTTTTTATTTTGAAATAATTGTAACCTAAATTTATCTATCTCTGTCCCAATGGCAATCACAGTTACATCCTTTTTTACACTTCATTCTTTTACAATCAGAACACATGTCTTGCCTCCAAAAATGGTCTCCATCCATAAAATTATTAACACCTACAATCAGGCAGGCTTTTTGATGTTATTATGCATAAGCTCATAGAAACTAGAACGTTGAACTGAGATTTAAGGGAGAGACAATATTGTCAAGTCTGAATATCTTCAAGTTTTGTGGGTAAACAATTTATCATATCAGGTATATCATAATGAAGACCATAGAACTCCAACGGAATGATGTTAATTATGGCAATCCTTTGACCTATTGGAGCAAGCTGTGGTCACTAATTTTAATATGGGAAAAAGGGAATGCCACGTTGTTCGTGGAAACTGAAGCTAACTATGTAATATCGTATGTTATGATTTGTTGAAAAAGAAAATCCAGATGTCTTTTGTTGATACATGTCTTTCTTCTTAATTCCAAACCCATATTGTCACGTATGGCTAATAGTACTGAAACAATTCTTGGGATGATTGGGTCTGCAACTTATGCAGGGGAATATTATTCTCTTTTTTTTACTACCGCGGGAATAATAAGAGCACGTACGGTAAGTGCAGTCAAGAATTTGTTTACCCCGGGGGCATGGTCTCAAGCAATGTCAATGAAAAGGGCTCGTAAATTGGCTGCAATGACACCCGATGCTATAATTCAAGATGACAAGTCTAATTTCTACATTCCATACCATGACATAAAATTAATTATAATGAAAAAGGGCAAGCTTCCAATATTTTTTACTAATACGTACATTGTACTTGTAACTAACAACGGAAATTACTTTTTTTCTTTACCTAGACAGATATTTGATGAATGTGTCAGAGCAGTAAGTATGGCAATACCAGACAAACTTGCAATAGAGTAGTATGCGGACATAGCTAAATTATATTTGGGAAATGGTAGTTGGTACTTATGACTTACAATCTCATCGCGCCCATGAGTCTAACACTTGTTTTGGTCTTTGGATTATTCTTTGGATTATTATTTGCAATTGGCTCTTACTTTGATATTGGTCTTTATCCAATTATAGGAATTGGAATTTTCATGGGTTTTATTCAGTGGTATATCGGTCCATTGATGCTAAAATGGACTACAAATATGCGTCCACTAAAGCCTGGTGAAATGCCTTGGCTTGAAGAAACGGTACAAGAAATTTGCATTAAAAATAGAGTCAAGATCCCCAAAATTATGATAGCAAACATTGGTGCTCCAAACGCGTTTGTCTTTGGTAGAACTAACAATTCTGCAACATTAACAATTACTCAGGGATTGTTAAACTCTTTAACACAAGAAGAAGTTGAAGCGGTAATTTCCCATGAGGTTGGGCATATCAAACACAATGATATGGTGATAATGACTTTGGTTTCAGTTATTCCAATGATTGCATACTATGTTGCTATTTCTACAATTTTTGGAAGTCGCTCAAATAGTAATAGAAATGGTGCAGCAGCTTTGATAGGAGTCGGTGCATTTGCCATCTACTTTATCACAAATCTTTTGATCCTTTATTTTTCAAGACTCAGAGAGTCTTATGCAGATGACTTTGGTGGTCATCAAATGAGACCAACAATTCTGGCAAATGCTCTAGCTAAAATAACATATGGCCTTGCCTTAAAAAAACCCGAAGAAAAAAATTCTACTCTTCGTTATTT
>JBGPWD010000133.1:0-2867 GCA_041492015.1 Nitrosopumilaceae archaeon | reverse complement strand
GCCTGATCCAAGTTTTGGAACCTCAGACTGCAAAATCTGAATTTTTTGTAAAAGTTCATTTCGTAGATCTCGTGCTACTCGCCTTACCGTTGGTCTTGGAACACCAAGCTCTTCTACCACTTTGGTATAGATATCTTGTTTATCTGTAAGGCCCCTGTCAAGCAACGAGTTTATGGCTTGTTTAATATTTGTGCTTTGAGTAGAGCGATTCACGTTTTGTATTTTTCAGATCTTCTATATAAGACTGTTACTATCTTTCTTGTAGTATTACCACATATTAAAAAAGGAAAAAATTTTGACTGCATAAAAAGATTTTTCTTTAGTTCAAATAAGATTGAATCTCTTGATATATAATTTATCAAAAGATAACATGCGAGGCTTTATTTATTGCTAGATTGATTGATTTGGAAATTAAAAGTCTTAGATTTTTTGAGTACATTTTTGTGATAATTGGATTATTTGATATAATTTCTTCAGGATTCAACAGTATGATCGGTATTTTCAATAGTAAAAACATCTAACATAAATAATTGTGAAGAAAGGTTCTTATGATTAAATAACTCATCTTGAAGAAAATGTCCAAGACTACATTAGAAACGAATTTTGGCAAGATAGTTTTTGAGCTTTTACCAGATATTGCCCCCGAGACAGTAAGAAATTTCATAACACTTGCAAAGCGTTCCTTTTATGATGGCACTTTATTTCATCGGGTTATTCCAGGATTCATGATTCAAGGAGGAGATCCCAATACAAAAAAACCAGATAAAAGCAAGTGGGGAGTGGGGGGTCCAGGCCATAATATCAAGGCAGAATTTAGTTCCAAATCACATCTTCGTGGAATAGTCTCAATGGCTCGTGCAATGGATCCTAACAGTGCTGGCTCACAATTTTTCATTGTAACGAAAGATAGTACTTTTCTTGATAAACAATACACAGTCTTTGGCAAAGTAACAGAGGGAATGGATGTAGCAGACAAGATAGTGAATCTGCCACGAGACAAAAATGACTGTCCTCATCAAGAAGCAAAAATGCTTCATGTAACCATATCAGAATAGGGAAAATGAATTTGCGAAAATTACTTTTAATTTTAATAATATCTGTAATGCTTTTTTCAATGTCACAAGTTTTTGCCCAACAGGTAACTATCGGGCAACCCCCAATAGAAGATGTCACAGTTAGGATTGATGAAAGTGGGACAGCTCATGTAACACATTATGTTAAAGGAAATTCGGTTGCTCCAGTGCAAGCTGAGTTGATAAAAAATAATGTGACTGACTTATCTGTTACAGACGCAAATGGCAGCTCTGTACAATATTCTACTATCAATAATCTTAAAAAGGAAGCAGTGTTGATTTTTCCTGCTCAAAGAAATATTACTTTGATTAAATATGATCTACCACAAGTTGTTTCCTTAAACAATGGAGTGTGGAAATGGAATTATTATACACCAACAGATACAACTTTTACTGACTTTTACTTCCCAAAAGGAGTGGATGTGATCTGGGCTAATGACAGACCAGTTTATCTTGGTAAACAAGGACTTCGACAGCACGGTGATGGGATGACTTTGGAGTATATTATCAATGAACCAGTGATTTCACAAAATATCCAGTGGACAGATAAAAATTTCGTAGTTGGAATTAGAACTCTATCTGATGTAGGTAAATATGCTTTTGATCAATCAACAAAGTCCTATGCTTTTGATATAAACAAGGCAAACACGCATGTTACTGTAGTTATGCCACAAGAACTCCTGTGGGGACCTTATGAGGTAAAGCTTAATGGAAATGGAACTCTATACACGGTATTCTATAATAATGGAACTCATGTATGGATTGGAATGACACCCCCCAAAACTGGTACTATACAATTAACAGGAACAACAGTAATTCCTGAATTTCCGTTGTTTGTTCCTTTGGTTATAGGAATCTCTGCAGTTATTGCTTTACAGTTTAGAAACCGCTTAAATTTCAACTAGATTATTAGGAATGCTTTCTAGATGGATTTCATGCAATGTGACTGTCATTGTATCAAGTGTGGAAGCACTGAACTAAAATCAGAACAAGTAGGAGAGATCGAAAGTGATGGGTATTTTGACATGCACCACACGTGTAGAAAATGTAATACTCATTTTGACCACTTGGAAGGAGATGTATTTGATTCCTGCAAAGTTTGTGGTTACGAGTCTAGTTGAACTGTATTATCTTATTTGAGTAATAACTACGCTTTTCTCGCAGGTCTTTTTGTAGCTCTTTTTTCATGGCCATATTAGTTAGTACCTTTGAAACATCTAGAGGTATAGCGGCCCAGCCATATTCACGAAGTTGTGCCACAACTTCTGAAACTGTTCTTGGTTGCTCAAAAAAAGAGTCTCGTGCAAGTATGTGTATTTTGCTTCTTATCTGATTCATATCAACAGATACTGGTTGTACGAATTCCGGTTCATGAATTTCAACATCCTCAAGCGAGCTTAGATAATTTGTTTTTGAGTCGTTGTTTATTGCTTCTCTTATGATTTCTACTTGTTCGTTTGTTCTTTGTTCTTCTGTTTGGTTTCTTGCTACAAACCTAGAAAGATAGTATACAACTTCATCTATGCTCTTATTGTCTACGTAAAAGTCCTTAGATTCTACCTCTATCTCATTTTCACCGAATTTTAGTCTAATTTTTGCCATTCGTATCAATCCATTTGAGTATTTTCATTTATTCTACTAGCTCTAAGTAGCTTAGAAAAGAGATCAAAATTTTTACACAAATTATTTGGTTTTTTTTCCTACGTGTGCTAAAAAGGCGTTTCTTACTCGAGATAGTATGCAGAAGAATTCTAAGATAGTTATGATAATAGTAATTGTAGGGGCAATTGGTGC
>JBGPWD010000062.1:0-4912 GCA_041492015.1 Nitrosopumilaceae archaeon | reverse complement strand
GTAGCCAACTTGCATAAAAGAAACAATATGAAGTTAATAGATATGTGAGATTGCTAAAATTAAACAAAAACATGTGAGATTAGATACTTTGACTATGTCAAAGTTTGATTATTGTTCCTAATCAAGTAATCTTTTTAGCTTGTTATGATTATAATCGATCATATAATTAAAAAACAAGACATATTTACCGAATTTGAATCTGACATGACATAACTTGAAAAACGGTAATGGTAAAGCAAATCTGATTCCTATCGTAGAAGACATCTTATCAATAGATCCTGGAATGAGGTTTGCAGCAATAATAGATCTAAAAGGAAACATATCTGAAGCAATTATGAAGAAAGGAAAAACTTCGCTCAAGACACAAAAAGAAGAAGAACAATTTTGCAAGCAAGTTGCACTTAGAAGGAAGATGCGAAAGCAGTTTGACAAAAGCCTAGGACCCGTAAACTATGTCCATATTGAACGTGAAAAAGTAACTCAGATAGTGGTGTATCCAAAGCGAAAAATAGTATATGTAACAATAGAGTCAAATACGAACATTAAAAGAAAACTGGAAATTGTCGAATTAATTAAAAAGAAAACATCACTCTTGTAAAAAATAAAAATTAGGAAAGAAAATTAGTTTTTGGTCAGTTGGGCAGCGCTTATTCAGCTGCTGGTTCTGCTGTTGGTTGTGGAGAACCTACTCCTACGACATCAGCAGTAGCAAATCGTCCACCCACTTGAGTGATCTTTATTTTTGCATTTTGTCCTACTTGTCCACCTTTGACAAATATCACAAAGCCGTCTACTCTTGTAATACCGTCTCCCTTTCTACTAATTTCTGTTATGGACACGTCGTATTCCTTACCGGTTTCTACTGGTTTTGGCCTGTCATCAAATCTTCTACCGCCTTCGTTATAGCTCATCGTTGCACCTCCTTCCTGTATTTTCAGGAATTTATACCATATAAAATCTGATCAGCTATTCGATTTCACAATCTAAACAAAGTTTAGAATCTAATCAACTACTGAAGAGACAATAATCTTCTAGTCAAAAATATTATCTTAAGATCATTACCTTGTATTTGAAAACTATGTCAAAAATCTACTGAATACATCTATTAACTTTTTATATATTGTAAATTACACTATTCATAAGCAACATGTTCGATAGGTTCAGAAAAAACCGTGATAAATTAAAAGGATTTTCCTCAGAAAATGAATCTGAAAGTAGTGTTATGGTTAAAGATACATCATATGAGCCTCAAAAGGAAGAATCGCCAAAAATTGAGAATAAACCCATTGAACAAGTAAAAATACCGGAACATATTGAACAATTCAGCATGAGTCAACCAACTGAGGATATTGGAATAAGATCGCTTATGGATAAACGAACGAAGCTTGAAGAAGCAATAGATTACGTTGGCCTATTAATTAAGAATCTCAAAGACAAACGCACAAAACTAGAGAAAAGCATCGAAGATGAATCTGTTGATATAAAAAATCTAAAAGAGAAGCTAATGAAGGTAGGTCAGTATATTGATGAGGAAAAGCAAGGAATCAAAGTACTACAGCAAAAAAGAACTATGGTAGAAAAAGAAGCAGATGATGTAGGTGTTATTATTAATAACCTACGTGAAAAGCTCATGTCTATAGATAGTATAGTAAATGAAGAAGGCAGTAAGATAGAGAAATTTAAGGAATCCCGTCCAAAATCTTAATCTTCTATATGATCTAGAAAGTAAAACTTTCTCTTAGCATTGAACTTAGGTTTTCCTTAATATCGAGAACAGAGGAAATAGAATCCAAGTCTCGTATCAGGACTTCAGTGGCAAGACATTGATTTTTTGAGAATTGATAATAACATTCTAACCTTTCTTGGTATGTTTTGGCATCATGAAAGGTCACCCAAAAATTTTCAGACGCATGTTGAACAAATAGGAGAAATTTGCGTATCGCTTCTTCAATTTGGGGTGATGGACTATCTTTTATCAATCCAATTAAGATCTGTTCTAGTCTGCTTTCCAAGTTTGATTCATAAATCAATTGATAAAGATCCATTTCTTTTGTCACGTATTTTTTAGGTAAGTGTATCATAAAAGTGTTCATTAAATAAATTTCAAGAAAAATCGTATAATGATGTAGTAACTATATCTTTAGAAAAATATTTGAAATTTTAAACTTAAATTTGCATAAAACCTTAAATAATTTAATCACGTATTATATGTCCCTGTCGAAGGAACGTCCTCCCAAGATGGGCGACATGCAGAAAACAGGCAAACGCGGTCAAGGAAAAACCCTTCCGCACAAAAGGAAGAAGTTGGTCTATGGGATGAAAGACTCCCAAGAAACGATGACAAAGGTCATTGATAGGCTTCTGGGTCCCTAAAGGATCATACCTTGCGCTTGGCGTGTGATATACACGCTGCTGCATGATAATATTTTCCCTAACTCATTTACACTTTAATTAAAATCGACAAAAATATGGAAATTATTAGAATGTATTGTACAATAATAGGGCGGCATGGTTAGTATCAAAATCAATGTCTAGCGCAAAGAACAGCAAGTGGATATGGTATCTTTTTCCTTCGAACATTACCACTCAAGGTCTAAGTACTGTTATTCCGTTGTATGTAATTTTTCTTGGGGGAAATATTGGTGAAATTGCAATTATTGTTGCTCTTCAAAATGGAGCATCGGCATTCGGTTCTATATTTTGGGGAAAGGTAATAGATAGATTTCATATACGGAGATCTGTTATTTTATTATCCTTTTTTGTTGTGATGCTTTGCAGTCTTATGATGTATTTTACCAACAGTATCAACATTCTATATCTAATTTCTCCTGTACTTGGTTTCTTTTTAGTAGGCAAAAATCCAGTAACGCAACTACTTGTAATGGAATCCATTCATAAAAATCAGTGGCATTGGCTATTTGCAAGAACATCAATAATTGGAACTTTTGGTATGCTTGGTGCCATGATAATTGGGACTATTGGAAGCGTGTATTTTGATTTAAGACCATATTTTTTGATATGTGCGGCATCATGTGTTGCGACAATGGGTCTTAGTATGACAATAAAAGAATCTCAATTTCATTTGGAAAGAAGCAGTATAGCACATTCAATTTATGGTTTGCGATATATAATCTCGCATTTCTATCTCGTGTTTCCAAGAATACCTGAACTATATGACTATAAGCACATAATTACAATTTTTAAGGGAAAAGTAACTGACGCGATAGGAATTTTTTATATTACTAACTTTTTATTTTACCTTGGTAGCAATATTTATTTTACCGCTTTTACACCATTTTTAAAAAATTATGGTTATTCAAACTCGGGTGTCTTTTTAATTTATATGATTCAAACGGCAGTGATGATCTCAATTTTCTTTGTAGCGCCACGATTTATATCAAAAATGGGAGAGGAACGCTCTACATCGTTATCATATGCACCAAGAATAGCTGCAGTGCTAATAGCTGGGTTGTTTATTCCAATTACAATAGGGCAGGGATCTTTTGTAGTAGCGATTATTTCAGCTTCTCTGATGGTTATAGCTTTTTCAATTTTTAGTACTGCAAGTTCCGTTATTCTTTTCAAAAGTATTCCACAAGGTTTTGAAGGAAAATACCTTGGAGTAAATAGCTCAATTACAACAGTTGGTCTTTTTATTGGTGCCCTATCAACTGGACAACTTGCAAATTCGTTTGGATATACAATCACGTATGTTGTTGCCTCTGGAATCCTAGTTGCCTCTTTTGCTTTGTTTAGAGTATATTTCCGCTACGGGCTATCGCACAAGATGACCTAAATGTAACGTGCTGAAGATTGGCCAGATGGCATCGATGGTAGTTTGTCATTTACTGCCGCCTCTGCAACTGCTGCTGCCTCTTGGAGGATCTTTTCTGATTCTTCAGTTGTTGCCTCTGAATCAATTCCAAAGTCGCCATTGTGGAATGTGTCAGTCATCAAACCGTTGAGCATTTCAGTCATTCCACCTAGCTCACGATCTGCTTCTGGCATGAATTTGATTAGTGATGATCTGAGATTCTTCATAAGACCTATTGTTGGCATGATAGTGATAACAGTGTCTCCAAGATCATGGAATGTGCTGAGTCTGAGCTCAATTTGCTCAAGTGCCATTCTTGCATTTCCTAAGAGCTTGGTTACCTTGCGCACCTCTGCTAATTCTTTTGATAAAACTTTGCTAGCAGTAAGATCATGTTGTTGTGTTGCAACTACAATTCTTTTGAAAAGCTTTTCATCTCTTTGTTTTAATTTTGTAATCATTCCGTCTAATTTTGAAATTTGAGTCTGGAGTCTTTTTATTGCAGTCTCCATTCTTGGCTTTAATGCGCCTTTTGGTTTTATAGCGTCATTGAATCTTTCACCAATGCTTGATGTCTGGGGTCTTTGCCAGTTCTTTGAGAAAGTTGTCATGGTAACGACTAGGAAAATTTGTTATTAATTAAAGGTGTGAAATGAGGTTCACAGTATACTAAATTTAGCTAACAAAACTGTGCCTTGTCTCATAGATTACGCATACTGAAAATAAGGGTTATTATTGATTTTATGATAAAATAATTGAAAATTTTTGTATAACCTATATTGGATATATCCTCCCAATCTATCCTAGAAGCAAAGAATTATTGCGCTATTTGCATCGCAATGTTTCTCTGCGGATGGATTTTCTTTATGTGAATCACGAGCGTAGTTGTGGATTGCTGCGATTCACAGCAAAGTGGACATTTTTCCATTTTATTTAATGCATGTCCAACAAAAAAATTGTATTTAAATATTTGCATTGAGTGTTTTTGACGGCAATAATCGTACAAATTGAAAATAATTTACAAAAAAAAAAAAATTAGAAAATTAATTTTTAAAATTTCTAAAATCAGTTTGTCTCATTGTAAGAAAATAAAATTAT
>JBGPWD010000025.1:0-7665 GCA_041492015.1 Nitrosopumilaceae archaeon | reverse complement strand
GGTATGAGCCAGTCCTTCATTTGGAATTAATCCATAATGAAATTCTATTGGAACAATTCTGCCCAAGTTTCCTATCGGTCCTGGCTTTTTATCAATTAGTTCAAGCAATCTTTGGGTGGGATCAACTTGTGATTCTGGTTTTCCAATCCCAACACCAATTCTTATCTTGTTTTTTCCCAACGGAAAAATCCAAGCATAACCAGCTGGAGAATATTGTTGCCCAACCATAAGATACCATGTTTCCGGATCAATGGTATCAACATACGCTTCAAACTCTGCACCGACACCAAATCTTTTCCATTGTGATACAGTACCAGTATTTTTTCCAATTACAGAATAAAATCCGCTTGCGTCTATTACAAGTTTTGAGTGAAAGACAAGTTCATCTTTTATGGATGTAGCCTTGACTCCTGCCAACTTTCCATTCTCCTCAAGTATGCCGGTCACATTGGTTCTAACAAAAATGTCTGCACCAGCACTAGCTGCTTGATATGCAAGAAACTGATAAGTTCTTCTTACATCTAAGACTGCAGCTTGAGGCTCAGAACTAGTTATTGTGATATGATTATTTGGTGAACAAAATGAATAATTACGAATCGGGTTATAACAATCAGAAGGAATCCCAAAAGATTTTGCTTCCTTAATCCAAGTAACACCACTTGTTCGAACTGAATGCCCTATTGCTTCTTCTCGTTCAAGTACAGCTACACGTATGCCTTTTTTTGCAGCTGACCATGCTGCAGAAAGGCCTGCTGGTCCACCACCTACTATGACAATATCAAAATCATATTCTCTTGTCAAACAAGAAACAATTTTTCTTTGATGATTATAAACTACGCATTTTCTGTTGCAAAATAATAGGTTATTTTGATCCGAATCTTTTTAGTTCACACTTGGAACCAAAAATTGATGGGAAAAGACGGACTTGTAATAGTATACACAGGTAAAGGAAAGGGCAAGACGACTGCTGCACTTGGCATGGCTTTACGAGCAGTTGGATACAACTACAAAATTTGTATGATACAATTCATCAAAGGCTCTTGGCATTATGGCGAGATGACTTCGTCAAAGAGGCTAGAGCCCGAATTTGAGTTAACTGCCATAGGGAAGGGTTTTGTTGGAATTATGGATGATAAAAGTCCAATTGAAGCACATAAAGAAATTGCTGATGAAGCTCTTCGCATAGCAAAAGAAAAAATTCAATCAGAAAAATATGATATCATAATACTTGATGAAATAAACTATGCAATCAATCTAAATCTAGTAAAATTAGAAGATGTTTTAGATTTAATAAAAATTAAACCACCTAAATTGAATCTGGTTCTTACTGGAAATTATGCTAGAGATGAAATTATAGAATTTGCAGATCTTGTTACAGAAATGAGAGAAATAAAACACCCCTTCAAAGCAGGAATTAAAGCCAAGAAAGGTGTGGACTTCTAACCAGCAACATTAAATTACGTAATAAAAATTTGAAAAACCATGACTACATCTGTTCAAGAACTTCCAGAGGTTGGCGAAATTGTTGTTGCCACAATTAACAAAATCATGGATCAGGGAGCATATGTTACTCTTGATGAATACAATAACATTCAGGGGTTTTTACATATTTCAGAAATTGCAACTGGTTGGATAAGACATGTAGAAAAGTTTCTCAAGGTTGGAGAAAAAAAAGTACTTTTAGTAAAACGAATAAATGTTGGAAGGTCTGAAATTGATTTATCATTAAAACAAATTTCAAGTGATCAAAAAAAGAAAAAGCTTCTAGAGTTAAAAAGAAAAGAAAAAGAAAAGGTCCTCCTTAATAGTTTAAAAACAAAAGCCGATCTTTCCCAATCAGAGGTTGAAAAAATAGAAGAAGTTCTAATAAACAAATTTAATTCTGTTTATGATGCCTTTTCAGAAATAGTATCAAAAGGAATCGGTATTTTGGATGGTCTTAATCTGTCAACCAAGGTACTAAAAACAATAGAAGAAATCAGTTCAAAGATTCAAGTACCTCATGTAGAGATACGTGGTGTATTGGAACTTACATGTACCAAACCTAATGGAGTTGAAATTATAAAAAAAGCACTTCTTGATGCAGTTGAAAATAAAGCAGTTAATGTAGAAATAATCTACATTGGAGCTCCAAAGTATAGATTGACAATTTCTGCTCAAAATTTCAAGACAGCAGAAAAAGAGCTCAAACCAATCATTGCAGAAATTCAGACCACCATAGAAAAGAAAGGCGGTACTTTCAAATTTACTAGAGAAGAATCAAAGAAAACACGTGAGGGATAAATATGCGATTTCAGATGCGCAAATGCTCTAACTGCAAGCGATATACTCTAAAAGATGATTGCCCAAAGTGTGGTAACAAAACTGTAACAGTTCATCCTGGAAAATATTCTCCTGATGATAAATATGCAAGATATAGAATTTCTGATCGCTACAAGTAACTTATTTTATTCCTATAACACTTGAGGATGTGTTCGTAGCTGTTGGAGATTGTGTCTCAGAGGATTGTATAGTAACTTTGTTCATACGTGTTTCAGTAGGGTCTAATGGTTGATTTGTAGATGAGTCTGTTTTAACTGATGCAATTTTATCAACTACATCTTGCCCAGAAATTACTTCACCAAATATTGTATACTTGCCATCTAACCAAGGTGCGTCACCAAGTACTATGAAAAATTGAGAACTTGCGCTATTAATGTCAGATCCACGAGCCATCGATACCATGTATTTTGTGTGTTTAAGGTTACTAAATTCAGGTGGAATCGTATATCCTGCGTCACCTGTTCCCCATGTATCACGTGAGCCACTTTTCGTATTTGGATCACCACCTTGAATTACAAAACCCGGCATTATTCTATGGAATATTGTTCCATCATAAAATCCAGATTTTGCAAGCTTTTCAAAGTTTGCTACGGTTTTTGGAGCAACATCATCTCTGAATTTAATAGTAATATCTCCATATTTTGTAGATATGACACCTACATCGTTTGAAGGATTAACACTAGTTGGGTTAACACTAGTTGGTTTAACCTCAGATTTCGTTTCTTGATTAGTATTACTTGTTTGTGATGCATAGTTAGGATTGACTTGATATACCAATACTCCTGAAATAATACCAGATTTAGTGTTGTTAAGACTAGGTGAAGCATAAACAAGTCTTAAGGGGCCATCACCATCAGCTGGATATTTTATTGTTTTAGAATAAACAGCAATGTATCCTGTTTGATACTTGTCTGATTGTTGATGAGTGTTTGGATCAAAATAAGTCACTGGTGTGAAGGGAAACATTTTTCCTAATAACGTATTTTGCCAAAAGTTATCATTTGGAGTAAAGTCATCGTCCTGTAGGAACTTTGACGTGTCTTCTCCTGCAATTCTCATAAACCACTGTTTTTTGCTTTCATCTCCACCACCGCCCAGTACGTAAAGTTCTTGTCCATTTGAAACAAATTCCTGTCCTACTACATACACAAGAATATAGTTAGCACCCCAATCATGCAGCATCTTCCATGACTCATCAGGCGAACTGAGGAATATTTTTGCTATTCGTGCAATTATATTAGTAGATAATGTTGCATTATCAGCAAGTGTTGTCCGTCCAGCCATTGTTTGTATCCAATAACCATAGTCCCACCATGAGGCAATAACAGCATCTTTTGGCGTATTCTTATATATCCAGTTCAAAGTTTCTGGCCAATCATTTGTTGCTATGGCATAGTTAGATCCACCATTAAGTATAGTAGGTGGAGATTTGGTTATTGAGATCCAATTAGCATTTGCTGGAAAAATAGCCGGTACCAAAAGTAGGGCAACTATAATGGCTACAAATGATACCTTTGCAATTATTCCTATACTACCGATAGTTTTTTTACTCTGTAATGTTTCCTTCTTTGAATTATCAGATGTTTTTCTTTGTGTTCCTTTTTTTAGTATTTCAGATATTTTTATTTGAGGTCCTTTTAGTATTTCAGATGTTATGACAGCTAACCCAACTGAAGAAAGTATGATAACAGAGGTTGCTGTCAAGAGCTCCAATCTTGCGAAAGTTGCACCAGAATAAGCACCAATAATACCGATAATCAATGCAAAAACGGTCATTTCATTTTTGATACCTATTGGTAAAGAATTATGATCTCCCCATTTTTTCCTAAAAATAAGCCATATTCCTAAACCAGCAAATAACATGAGGATTGAAAAATACGTAAAGTTTTGAGTAAGTGTAGGAGTTGCATGTTCTGCAACAGAATCAACTAATGGATCCTCTGATGTGAGAAATGGATTTATTGCATTAAGATAACGAAAGCTTGGTAAATGTAATAGATGGGAGGAAATCACTGCAACTCCAGCTATTATAGATCCACCTAAAATTGCCAAGCTATTACGCAATCTTACACCTTCTTTGCTATATTTCTGAACAAAAATCAGTGCTACGAGAAATATTGTTGGTCCAATTAGAGCAAAACCGCGTATACCTAGGACGAAGCTTAGTCCTGGCCTTGCAAATCCACCTGCAACTGCTAACGTAACAGCTACAAAGAGAGGTACTGCCCAAAGAAGGAATTTGTGATCTTTCCTGATAAATGGAAGTACAATAATAAACGATGCCAAGGGCATAAGAAAGAATTCAACACCGCCCCAAGAAGCAAAACCAATAGCTAAAAACAGTCCTCCACCGATTAATTTTCCAAATGCAATTTTTCGGTTTTGTGATTTCAGCCCACTCAGAAATAGATAGAGACCTAGCAGACCATAAAAAAGTCCTAGCGGTTCTGACTTGAACCAGCCAATGGTACCCCTAACAATGATAGGTGGAGATAGTGCAAAGAAGAGTGACGCAAAAAGACCTGCAGTTGTACCTCCAATAACTCGTACAAGTGCAAATATGATTATTGCTGTAAATGAACCAAAAACAACAGGAAATATTATTGTAAAATTGTAAAGACTTGAACCTGCACCAAAGATCTTATACAAAAAAGCAGCAGTAAAGTGTAATGGGACTTGTGATGTTGCAAAAACATCCCTTCCACTTGGATACCAACTCATATCATCATGCCAATGGACATATGCGTCTACACCGTGAGCTAACAGGTATTGTGTTGCTCTATAGTTAAAGAAAGGATCAAATTCATTTAATTGAAAACCATAATCGGCAGCTTGAGATCTAATCATGGCAGATATTGAAAAGGAAATTGCAAGAACACCAATAATTAACAAATGATGAAGGTGAAACTCGAAAGTTCCAATCCTAAATAATTTAAGGTTTGAAATCAACTAAAAGTGGTGAAATTTACTCTGCTTATTACTCTTTTGTAAGAATTTGTACTTCACAAGACTTTACCATGTTTCTGAATTCTTTTGCATCATCTACACTACCAACTAAAGTACCATAATGCATTGGAATTGCTACTTTTGGCTTTATTTTTTCTACAGCTCTTGCAGCTTCCTGTGCAGTCATAACGTAAGTTCCACTTACCGGGACAAGTAGAATATCTGGTTTTATGTCATTCATTTCTGGGATAAGATCTGAATCTCCAGTATGATAGATTGATGTTCCTCCTATACTTATAACAAAACCAATCTTATTGTCTTCTTTTGGATGAAAGGGTTTGTGCGTATCAGGATTAATCTTATCGATATTGTATGCAGGAACTGCTTTAATTTTAATATCGTTTATTATTTTTTCTTGCCCTGGAGACAAACCTATTTTTTCTTTTGAAGGAATTTTAGTAAGTTGGTCAATACATTCTTTTGCTGCAATAATGATAGTATTATTAGATGAGATTTTTTTTAAATCATCTAAACTCATATGATCAAAATGATTATGTGAAATAAGCACAATATCTGCACGAATAGATCTTGATAATTTGTATGGATCTAAACATATAGTAATTGATTTTTCTAGTGTAAAGGTGTCGTGACCATACCATCTTATTTTAATTCCATCGTATTCAAACATATTTTAGACAATAATTTTTGTTAAAGTTAAATCTTACTAGGTTCTAGAACAATTCTGTCGTTTGCTAAAGAAACAACAGAGCCAAAGTTTTTTATCCTTTTTTTTAATTCTGTATCTACTGTGGCTATGATTCCGTGATGTTTTTTTACATATGATACTAATGCATCGTCTACGCTACTTCCTAATATTTGAATTTTTTTAAAATCTTTTATTATTTTTAGTGCATTAACAGCGGAAGTTTTTTTTTAAGATTCTTATCTTGTGAAAGTCTTTCAAGTTCAGTAATAACAATATCAGGAACAGTAAATTCAATTGTTCCAATCTCTGTATCAAGATTTGAAATATTTTTGATATTTTTTGATGCAAGAATCATCAAAAAACTCGTGTCACAGACAACTTCAACCAACTATTACACCTGCTCCAATTAGTCTCCATCTTTCTTGAATTCTTCTACTTATTGCTACTCTTCCCTTTTCAAATAAACAAACTGGTCTTTTGAACTGTATGTCTACTCTTTCACCTCTTACACTGGTTACTTTAGAAAGAACTGGTGCAGTCCCTACACTAAGTCTTAACGATTCACCTACTTGAACAGATAAAACTTTTATTTCATCAACTGAACCGACAGCGGTATCAAAGAGGTTAATATCTATTTTTGCAGTTGAAGCATTTTCTGGCAAAGTACCTGGCTTTCCAATAACAGAACCAATAAGCGAGTCGCTTCGTGTCATTGAAGGGTCAAGTTTGGTTCCTATAGCAACTAAACCTCCTGGTTTTACTTCGTCTACAAGTCCTGCACCTGTTCCAAGAGAAGAGATCTCTGTGATAATTGGTTCATAGATGCTATTTTTCTCATTTGCAAGACCGGGTTTTATCTCAATTTCGTCTCCCACTTTGAAAAATCCTTGAGTAATACTTCCGCCTATTACACCACCTTTTATGCTCTTTATTTTAGTACCAGGTTTGTTAACATCAAATGAACGCAATACATGCATAACAGTTGGTTTTGACTCATCTCTTTTAGGAGTCTCAATAGTAGATTCTATGGCTCCAATTAATGCATCAATATTAAGTTTTGATTGTGCAGAGATTGGTATTATTGGTGCTTTTACAGCATTAGTGCCTTTAACAAATTTTACAATATCAGAGTAGTTTGTCATGGCATCTTCGTATGAAACTAGATCCGCCTTGTTTTGTGCAATTACGATTTGTTGAATTCCAAGTGTTTGCAATGCAAGAAGATGCTCTTTAGTTTGTGGCTGTGGCACTTTCTCATTAGCTGCTATTACAAGTAAAGCACCGTCAATTAACGCTGAACCTGAAAGCATGTTTGCCATTAAACTTTCGTGACCAGGACTATCAACAAAACTTACCACTCTAGTTAGTTCACTTTCCTTTCCACAATTATTACATTTTGGTGTAACCGAGTATCCTAAAGGAGATTGACAGTTTTTACATTTGTAAAATGCAGCGTCAGCATAACCTACACGAATAGTGATTCCACGTTTTAGTTCCTCACTATGTGCGCTAGTCCAAATTCCAGTAAGAGCTTGAATAAGGGTTGTCTTTCCATGATCTACGTGTCCAGCAGTACCAATGTTAACACAGGGTTGATGACCATATTTTTTGATATACCAATCAGGAAGAGTTTCTTTCCAATGCACGATCAGGTTTTAAAAATCGCCTATGTTAACTTATGCCTTTTTTGG
>JBGPWD010000077.1:0-4307 GCA_041492015.1 Nitrosopumilaceae archaeon | reverse complement strand
TCCAGAAAATTAATTTGTATGTATGGGATTACGCAGATGTTTGGTTTAGAGACTATGGCCCGATTTTCGTACTTAACAAAGAAAAAAAACAGATAGCTTTTGTACATTGGATATTCAATGCGTGGGGAGGAAAATACAAAGACCTCATGAAAGACACTCAAATTCCTTTCATCATAAGTAATAGATTGCAATTAAATAATTTCAGGCCTGGTATAGTCTTAGAAGGCGGTTCTGTTGATGTCAATGGGAAAGGAGCTCTTCTTACTACTGAACAATGTTTGCTGAACCGCAACAGGAACCCACATCTTTCAAAAGATGAAATTGAAAAATATTTGATAAACTATTTTGGGGTAAGTCATATTATCTGGCTAAAATCAGGTGTTGCAGGTGATGATACTGATGGTCATATTGATAATTTGGCCCGTTTTGTCAGTTCACGAACCGTTTTGTGCGCATATGAAGAAGATGAGAGTGATGAGAATCATTCAGTATTGAGAGTGAACTATGAAACACTTCTCCAATCAACAGACCAAGATGGAAAGAAATTAACAGTCATAAAAATGCCAATGCCTCCTGTCATTCACACAAATGTCAGAGATAAAAAAACAAGATTGCCAGCAAGTTACCTCAACTTCTATGTTGCAAACAAAGTAATTTTAGTTCCAATATTCAAACATAAGAACGACCGTTTAGCACTAAGGATTATTCAAGAACAATTCCCAGGAAGGAAGGTCGTAGGAATTGATTGCAGAGACATGATATATGGAATGGGTGCAATTCACTGTGTTATTCAGCAACAGCCGACTGTAATTTAGAAAGGAAATAATTCATTTGCATAGACATGCTTGATTTGTTTATAATGGTATAAATTATTGACAAATTGTTTGGTATCCAATGCTTAACAATTTCAGAGAAGGTCTAGGACCTACCTTACAAAAAATTGGGACAATATTTGCATCGATAGGTTTACCTGCACATTTTTGGACTGCAATAGCTCTTGTATTTGCTTTTGCGTCAGCAGTAATCTATGCTTTACACTTTGAATATTCTTTTGTAATTGGAGGAATTCTACTTTTAATTTCTGGATTTTTTGATATTGTTGATGGTCAGGTAGCAAGAGTTACACAAAAGACATCAAAAAAAGGTGCCTTTTTAGATTCTGTGTTTGATAAGATTGCAGAAGTAGCAATATTTCTTGGAATATTAATTGGTGGATATTCTGAAGGCCATGTAATTCTTTTAGCAATTACACTTTCGCTTCTCGTAAGTTATACAAGAGCAAGAGCAGAATCACTTGGGGTACAACTTCAAGGAATTGGAATTGGAGAAAGAGCAGAACGACTGTTAGTGATTGCTATTGTCGGAATTGTTGGATTCTTAAATTATGCTGTAATAATTGTTGCAATTATTGCTGGAATTACGCTGATTCAAAGAATAATTGCAACGGCTAGAAATATCAAAGATTGATTATCGCAGTCTGCCTGTTTTTCTTCTAGAATCTGCAGATCTAATCTTTAGTATGCCAAAGTGAATTGCACATGATATACAATACCATTTCAATACTGTTGGTGCGGCAATGTATGCTCCCTGAGCTCTAAGCTCTTTTGCAAGTGTATGTTCCACCAGGTTTAATCTGGATGTAACTTTTTTTGCCTTGTCTCGTGGAACGGTAGCACCACAGTTTGTACACTGGATACGACCAGCGGAACCCTTTCCTCCTTTTTGTCGTCCACGACTTGCTCGCTTTAACGGCATATAGGCATCTCTAATTTGCCTCTTTATATCTTGTTAGTCAAACTCTCTCCAACAAATCATACGCGAGCCTTACTGGACTCAAACCTTCAATGGGTTCAGACTTGTGAGAGTCTGACACTGAAAGTTTGATTCTAAAATTATGAATGAATCATGCCTATTTCAATGAATTATTTTGAGAAAGATGAGATCTAGTCTACTGTTGTTTTCTTTTTACTTTGAATAATGCTAATCCAGCTCCTGCAATTCCTCCAAGTGTTGGTAGAATCCAAAATGCATTTGTCATTGCACCTGCAACAAATAATGAGGTCATGTCAACTGGAACAATTATTCCTCCTACAGGTGGCTTGGAACTGGATGGTGGTGGGGTTTGTGAACAAGAAACACATTTCTCGCCGAAAATGGCTAGTCCCTCCACGACTCCTCCAGCGTTGAAGGAAGTCACTTGTGCACCTGATGCTATATTTATTCTATAGATATTACCACGATCTAGGGTTGCAGTCCAGAAAGTAGTGCCATCAGGATCTAGATTCAATGCGAATAAAAAGCCGGTCTCTGTACCGCCAGTTGGAGTTGTAAGACTGCTTACAGGATAAGTGTGTATAAGAGTTGATGACGAGTCAACGTGGTAAACTTTATTTATACACGCAACAAGTTCAGTTCCGTCTGAAAGTATTCTGTGAGCAAAGCATCTATCACCTGCCGGGAGTGTCGCAAAGTTTGCAAGCTGTGTATTGGCAGAAGTATCGAATTGCCTTATAGTATTGTCCTCTGTTGTATAGTGGATAGTTTTCCCATCTGAAGCCAAGTCAATCCAGTTGGTGCCCCTACTAGTAGAAGGAGTCCACGCATTAAGATGTGCACCAGTCGCGTCCCATTCATCTATTGAAGGAGTCCCATCAGCGTGACCCGTGAAGATGTGTCCATTTGCGTTATTAACAAGACAGCTTTCGACATCAGCTGCCCCGCCGATAAGGGTAATGAAGTCTTTTTTTATCAGATTATCGTTATGATCAAACTTGCTTACAACATTTCCTTCAAAGGTTGTTCCAAAGAAGTCGCCAATGGCATCAAAACACCCACCTGTGGAATCTGATGTGCTAATTGTAGTGTCTAGAGTGTCACGAAGAGTTCCTGTTGGGGAAAAGAGCGTAAATTTTCCAGCAGTGCCTACGCCAGCAATAGGATCGCCAACATTAGGCGTAACACCTGCTGCCTGCGCAAATTGTGGCATTGCAAGCGCAGATGAGAGTAAAATTACAAACCCCATTGCTAGAACATGGCGTAATATACCATATCGCATGAGGTGCCATCTTTCTTAATTATAAAAAAGATTATGCAGTTAGTGCTATAGTCTATAATTTTCACAGCTCAGAATCTAGATTCTGGACTCTAGATTCTCTTATTGTTAAAATTTTCTAAAATAAAATGAAGAGAATAATGTTTGGTGGGTTTGCATTTTTACTGATTGTCGATAAACTCGTTAGCAAATAGGCAACATAGACAGGATTAAGAAGAAATACTAGGCACAAAGTTTTACAATTTCAACCACTTGGCAGAAACGAAGATCGAAAAAAGACTAAATGGGTACAATTTCTGCAGGAAATAGATGAAGATTGGAATATTTTCACATTGTACTATTGATGAAATTTCTAGAGGCGGTATTGTCGTTGAAACAGCAGGCGGACCAGCTTGCTATTGCGGGTTAACTGCTAGGAGCCTAAAATTTGATGTTGAATTTCATACAAAAATAGGCCCAGATTTTGGATTTCAAGAGTATTTAGAAAAAAACAAACTCTTCATTCCACAAAACGCCATATCAAAAAACCCAACTACAAGATTTTTACTTGAGATTTCTGGAACAGACAGGAATTTGTATTTGAAAACAAAGTGTGATCCTATAGAATATGAAAAATCTGAGGCAGATGGCTGTATAGTTAGTCCTGTATTTGACGAGATATCTGAAGATACACTTGAAAAAATAAAAGAAAATTCTGAATTTACATTGCTTGACCCACAGGGTTTTCTGCGAAGAATAGATGAAAAAAATAAGATATATCTTGAACGAACAAGCCTTGATCTTTCAAAAATCTCTGCAATCAAAGTAGATCCTGATGAAGCCTTTTCACTCACTGGACAAACAGAAACTAGCGCAATGCTTTCATTGCAAAAAAAGGGAGCAAAATACATCCTGTATACAAACAAGCGTGAAATTACATTGCTTGCAGGAGATAGATTATACTACTTGACAATTCCAAACATCGACATAAGCGATACCACTGGTATTGGTGATATTTTTTGTGCAACTTTTGCATGCACCATTCTGAAAGAAAAAGATGTTTTATGGGCAATTTGTTTTGCGGTCGGTTCAGCACAAGCGGCATTAGAGACAAAAGAAACTGGGCTTTCCAAGATTCCTTATTATGGTGACATTGAAAAAAATGCTGCGTACTTGTATAACCAAGTGAAATTCAAGCACATCTAGGCTTTTATTGTACAAAATCTGAAATCACATCATGCGAATAGCAATATTTAGCCAAGACCAAGAAAGAACT
>JBGPWD010000137.1:0-2842 GCA_041492015.1 Nitrosopumilaceae archaeon | reverse complement strand
TTTATCGTTGTCTATTCCTACTGCCTTTTTTACGCCAAATTCTTTCAAGGCAATTTCTATTCCCTTTCCATTTCCGCATCCTAGATGATAAAACACATCATCTTTGTTTAATTGAGCAAATCGAAATATCTCTCTGAAAGCATTATCTGGAAGCTGCACGTCTTGACCGGAGATAATTGATTGTGGAAGTGATGCTAGATACTCCTCTATTTTCACAATTAACTGAATTATTCTACTAAATTTATTCCCTTATTCTTTCAAGTGCTGAAACAGCTTGCCATAGCGTGACTCGCACATAGGATGGCATGTTAGGATCTTGTGTTATATCATCAAGTATGCTTATAGCATTTGAAGCCCTTACAGCAACTGCGTATTCTTGTTTTTTAAGCTCAATTATCAAGTCGCTTATACTTTTCTTGATATTTTTTGGCGTAGAGGGATTTGAAACTATGTCCTCAAGCGTAGTAATGGTCGCGTTGAGTGTTTCTGTGTTTTGAGATTTGTCGACCATTGTACATCAACGCTAACCTAATTGACCTGATTTTATAAAGTTTGCACTTAGATCTCTAAAAACACATTTTCAGATTCTACTACTACTTTGTATGACTTCAAATCTTTTATCTTTGCTGGAAATGCATGAAGCTTACCCATTTTACAATCAAACTTTGCTCCATGCCAGCCACATGTCAATATAGAACCTTCCAGTGTTCCTTCTGAAAGACTTGCACCAGCATGTGTACAGGTATCATCCATAGCGTAAAAATGACCATCTACGTTTACTACGAGTATTTCTTTTCCATCTGCAGTAACTTTCTGCATCTTGCCAGCTGGAATGTCAGCTGTCTTACCAATGATTATTTTTCCCATAATAGTTTTGAATTTTTAACTCAATTAATGTTTTTTGTATATGAAAGGTCTCTAAACAAATTTTACCGTATTTTCAAGTTTCCCAAGGCCTTCAATTTCCATTTCTATCTTGTCCCCGCCTTTCAAAAACACTGCATCTGGTTTGTTTAACATCACGCCTGCTGGTGTTCCCGTGGATATGATGTCACCTTTTTCTAAAGTCATGACCTTGCTTAGCATGGAAACAATGGAATAAACTCCCAAGAACATGTTTGAAGTCGAGGAATTTTGTCTTACTATACCATTTACCTTTGTAACCATTTTCAGATTTTGTGGATTAGGTACCTCGTCTGCAGTGGTGATCCATGGTCCACATGGAGCAAATGTATCAAATCCTTTTGCACGGGTAAATTGTTTATCTTTTGCCTGAATGTCCCGAGCAGAAGCGTCATTTAAAATCATGTATCCAAAAATTGCATTCTTGGCTTGTTCCTCTGTGATGTTTTTACAATCTTTTCCTATGATTAGTGCCAGTTCTATCTCATAGTCAAGCTTTGAGACAAACGAGGGACAGACAATCTCAGAAGTAGCTCCATTGAGTGTGGATCTTGGTTTTATTATTATTGCTGGCTCGTCTGGCGGTATGAGGTTTTGTTCCTTGGCATGATCTTTGTAGTTAAATGCAAGACAAATAATCTTGGAAGGATTTGGTATTGGTGCAAGAAACTTTACATCTGAAATATTTTGTGTGAAATTTAATTTTAGAATTTTAGGTTTTACCTCATCATACCATCCATCAAAAAGAAAGTCCTTGATGTTTTGCGGTATGGGAATTCCTGTTTGAGCTGTAATGCCTTCTTTTGTAATTACGCTCTTATCATTTACAAAACCATATGTTTCCATATTGTTTGCTAACAACCTTGTAATTTTCATTTTTTTTCACTTGTGAGTATAGATTGCTTGCATCGCAGAATCTTTTCTGCAATAACCAAATCTGATAAATTGAATTTCTGCACCCTCATTTAATTCTAAGTAGTGTTTTTCTGTGTAGGCTTGTAGAGTTTCAAGACTATCCTCATTGAATTTTTCATTTACAAAGAGAGTTTTTGGTATCAGAATGTTTATTTTTGTAGCACTTTTTTGTGGAATCCACTGAATCTTTGGCAATTCTGCCTTGAAATCATTATCAGAATACTCTGCTTCTATTTCTGATCCGGTCTTTGTTATTTTTACATTATAAAGTTCTATTAGCCTAACTTGATCTCCTACCTTGAGAGTTTTTGCATCAGCTCCGGGGATGTAAAAATTACCATCAATTTCCACATGCCTCTTACCCATCTCGCTTCTTTGTGGATGGTTGGGAAGTTCAACTTCAGTAAGCTTGTTGTTCTTTATTGTGATTTTTACAGGCTCGGTTACCATAAACAGTCTGATGCTTGTTGCATCAATTATTTTTCGGTTAAATGATTCTAATGTGTCAAATGGAGCAAGTGTATCTGACTTTGTAAAGCTTAGTGAAAGAACAAACTTTCTGATTGCCTCTGGAACTATTCCCCTTCTGCGCATTGCCTCAAGTGTAGGCAGTCTTGGATCGTCATATCCTGATACTTTACCATCTTGAACCAATGGCTTTAGGATTCTTTTTGAGACAGGCATGCCTTCAAATTCTAGTCTTGAAAATTCAAGCATCTTTGGCTTTCTCATTCCAAGCTTGTCCAAAATAGCATGGTAGAGCTCATTTCTAAGCTCGTACTCTTTTGTCCTAAATGCATGAGTTACTCCGTCTATACTGTCTTCTATGGCAACTGCAAAGTCATAGTTTGGCCAAACTCTGTACTTGTCGATAAGCAATGGGTGAATTTCATCTATTATTCTAAACATCACTGGGTCGCGCATTACTGTATTTTCAGATTGCATGTCGCCACGGAATCTTACAATTGCTTCTCCAGGTTTATATTTCTCAAACATGTCGTGCCATCTTTTGATATTTTGATCA
>JBGPWD010000097.1:0-3602 GCA_041492015.1 Nitrosopumilaceae archaeon | reverse complement strand
TTTTACAATAGTTATAACAAGGTCACAAGCTTGCGCTAGATCTTTAGGGGTGTCTGCAACAATTGCTCCTATGTTTTTTAAGGATTCGGCTTTGTTTTTGGTCCTATTGTAAACAATTACTTTGTGACCAGTACTGAGTAGTCTAGTAGCTACGGCTTTTCCAAGAAAACCAATCCCAATAATTCCTATGTTCAATGAAGATTATCCTTTTTGCTACCTATTTTTTCTTATTGGAACAATCTACGATGTTAAAGCTTTAAACCTCTTGTCTTCACGTAAACTTTCAAAATCAAGGTCGCCTGCAGCTTTTTTTCCATATTCCGGATCTATCATAATTGCTTGTTCTAAAAGGGTCAATGCCTCCTCTGAATTTTTTAAAAGTGATTTGCTACAAGATTTGTGGTAAAGCGCATTAGCGTTCCGGGGATCTTTTTCTAGAATTTTATCATAAAATGAGACTGCCTTATCATATTTTTTCAGATAATGGAGTGCTAGTCCTTTATTGATCAAGGCCAAGTGATGATCGGGATTAATTTTTAAAACCATATCATAACATGTGATGGCGTCATTGTATTTTCCAAGTTTACCTAATGCGTTCCCTTTGTATAATAACGCACTAGTATGCCGTGGTTCTACTGATAGGACCTTGTCGAAATAAAATATTGCATCACGTGTATTTCCTCGTTTGGCGTGTGATAATCCTATGTTATACAGATATTCTAAATTTAATTCCTCATCGGATGAAAATTTGATCTTTTTAGGCATGATTTAATCTCATATTTCTATTTGATAAACTCTATTTCTTGGTAAATTTGAGAATATGTTGGAATTGAGGTTAGAGAACTTATCGATCTTGGTTGTGTTATGGGAAAACTAAGATCTTGTCCTATTTGTCCTGTATGTGGTTCCAAAAAATTTGATCGATTAAAGGCAAGGGATACTATTGTAAGATGTGTAAAATGCGGAAAGAAATTGATAATCTGATCTTTTCTGCGATCAAATTACTACTATATAGTTCACGTACGCTATAGTGATCAGATATTTAACTATGTAAATTAGCAAAAAGCTATGCCACAATGGATGTCATGGTTAAAATCTAACGAAAAAGAAATTCTTGCAATTTTAAACAATTTAGCTTGTAAAGCAGAAGAAGTCACAAAATTGCTTGTTGATCTATTCTCTGATTTTGATAAATTAAATGAGATTCATGCAAAGATAAAAAAACTTGAAAGCGAAGCTGATGCGGACACTCATTCTGTATTTGAGGAATTAAATAAAACTTTCATCACACCTTTCGATCGAGAAGACATTTCAAGAATAGCATCAAAAACAGATGATATAGTTGATTATGTTGAAGGAATATCTGGTCGAATTGTTAATTTTAAAATAAAATCTCCTCCTCCATACATGCTTGAAATTGCAAAGGAATTGAATGTTGCAACAAAAGAAATTAACTTCATGATTACAAGATTAAACAACGTAAAAGCAGACAAATCGATAATTGAACATTGTAGAAAAATAAACGAGTCTGAACATAAGATCGATGATATTTACAGAAAAGCAGTAGGAGAATTATTAGACACAACTGACGTGATTGCCATAATCAAACTAAAAGATATCTATCAAGCATTGGAAGCTGCATCCGATAGATGTCTTGATGTTGCTGACTCAATTGAAGACATTGTTCTAAAATATACTTAGGAATATGGTATGATTGAACTTGCCATTGGAGCGATTATAGCAGCACTAGTTTTTGATTTTTTAAACGGTTTTCATGATGCAGCGAATTCGATTGCTACTGTGATAGGAACAAGAGTCTTGCGTCCACTTCAAGCAGTTGCTATGGCCGCTGTCGCAAACTTTGCAGGACCTTTTCTTTTTGGTGTTGCTGTAGCAACTACTATAGGAAAAGGGATTATTGATCCAAATTTTGTAACCCTGAATATTATAATTGGTGCTCTTGCCGGTGCAATAATTTGGGATATTATTACATGGCTATTGGGACTTCCGACATCCAGTAGTCATGCATTGATTGGAGGAATAATAGGTGCCGGCATTGCTGGAGCTGGAACACAAGCTATAATTTTTGGCGGGTTGCAAAAAGTTGTTACAGGTATTGTTGTCTCACCTGTAGTTGGACTGGTTGTTGCATTTTTATTGGCAACTTTGTTGATTACTATATTTGCAAAAAGAAGGCCATCAGCAGTAAATTCAGTATTTGGAAGATTACAGATTATCTCCTCAACATACTTTTCATTAACTCATGGTGCAAATGATGGACAAAAAACAATGGGAGTGATTGCTTTAATTTTACTAACTCAAGGTGTAATTACAAAATTTGAAGTCCCATACTATGTTATTATAATGGCAGCTTTAGCAATCAGCCTTGGTACTTTTTTTGGCGGTTGGAGAATTGTAAAAACAATGGCAGTAAAGATTACTCAGTTAAAACCATACCAAGGATTCGCAGCAGAAACAGGCGGTGCAACAATTCTTGCAGTTTTAGCTTTGCTTGGTATTCCAGCAAGTACTACCCATGCAATTTCTGGCGCAATAATGGGAGCAGGTGCAGTAAAACGAGTGTCTGCAGTACGATGGGGTATTGGGAGAAGAATCGTTTGGGCCTGGATTATTACAATCCCTGCAAGTGCTGCAGTCGGATATGTTAGCACATTAATCATTAAAGCCATTTAATTTGTAAACTCAATTTGTACGATTATATTTGCAATAAATTAACCTCATGAAATGGCAAAAACTTGGAAAGACGCCGATGTAAGTTTGGATCCTATAAAGAATCAAATCATTGCAGTAATAGGTTACGGCATTCAGGGGCATGCCCAAGCAAACAACCTAAAAGATTCTGGTCTAAATGTTATAGTTGGATTACAAGAAGGCGGTTCAAGCTGGAAAAAGGCAAAAGATGATGGTCATGAGGTACTGTCTATTCCAAAAGCATGCGAAAAGGCTGACATTGTACACGTATTAATTCCTGACATGATTCAAGCCAAAGTCTTTCGAGAACAAATTGAACCAAATCTAAATGTAGGAAACGCATTATCATTTTCACACGGTGCAGCAATTCACTGGGAATGGATCAAGGCACCAGGAGATGTGGATATAATCATGGTTGCACCAAAAGGTCCTGGCTCCAAAGTAAGAGAGACCTACCTTGAAGGCTTTGGTACTCCATCAATAATTGCAGTTTATCAAGATTATACTAAAATGGCTTGGGACAGAACTCTTGCCTTGGCAAAAGGAATTGGAAGCACAAGACCAGGAGTGATAGAAACAACATTCCAAGAGGAAGTGGAGACGGACTGGTTTGGAGAACAAGCTGATCTTTGTGGAGGATGTACATCAATGATAATGAATTCCTTTGAAACTTTGGTTGAAGCAGGATACCAACCAGAAATTGCATATTTTGAAGTCTTGCATGAACTGAAGCTTATAGTCGACCTTATCCAAAGATATGGAATCAACGGAATGTGGAGAAGAGTAAGTGAGACCGCAAGATATGGTGGTTTGACAAGAGGGCCAATGGTAATAAACAAGGACGTAAAAGAGAACATGAAAAAAGTTCTCAAAATGATACAAGATGGAAC